>CALINC010000128.1 GCA_938045195.1 uncultured Treponema sp. | reverse complement strand
ACGCAGAGCGTACGTTGCGCAGCAACAGGGTATTAAACCCTCCGCACGAATAAAGAAAAGAACTATATGGCTGCCAAGAAGTTTTACAGCTGGTAAAACCGTGCATAAGTTTTAATCTATCAGGCGAGCCGGACTTTTTTTCTACTCCAAGCCGGATATCAAGATGGCATAAGCCATTTTCAAGCTGAGTTTTTATGCTTGTATTTTGGCATCGTGAAAAATAGGGCAGCTGAACATATTGTGTTGCGCTATCATGAGTTCCCGGCAAATTTATAGTGTTTATTAAAATAGAATCATCCAAATGCTGCCTCCAACCGGAGCTTGAAAAAGCATTTTCATAGGTTCCATAAGTTTTATTATTTCCCGAAAAAGCGGGATAAATAAAAAACACAATGTAAACCGTTACTATTAAAATAAGTAATAGAAACAAAACAATCTTAAAACCGGTGGTCTTTTTTTCTTTTTTGCCATATAAGCCTCTTTTGAAAGCATGTATATCACAGGCGATTCTATTTTTCTACTCGGCTCGGTGCCGAAAATGTAATGCCGTAAAAAACGGACTCCTTATAATGGTATCTATAAAAAAACAGAACGGCGTTTTACAGATGCACTACAGTTTTCATAGTTAGTAATGGAAAACTGATTCATTGCAAAATCGGCATATTTGTTTACTTGACAATTCCATTAAAATTACGTATAAAATATATATGGAAATTACCGAAATTTACACAGGTCCGCTTTTTGTAAAAACATGGGCAATGCCTCTGGACGAAAAAACAGTATTACTTGTGGACCCAGGAGGAACAGATAAAGAATTAATGGAGTATTTGAATAGGAAAAAACCGGAACGTCTTGAAATTATGCTTACGCATGGTCATTTTGATCACGTCGGCGGTGTTCCCGAATTATTGTTAAAATATCCCAAATCTTCACTTTTAATTCATCCTGCCGATGCCCATTATCTTGGAAAGCGGGGACGTGAAAGTCATATAGAATGTTTTAAGCCGATTAGAGCAGAACGTTATATTACAGCCTTAAAATACGATTTCCCCGAACCTACGGGTTTTTTAAACGATGGCGATGTTATAAACGGTTTTACCGTAATTCATACTCCGGGTCATACGGAGGGTTCCGTTTGTTTATGGAAAAAAGACGAGGATTTTGCTTTTGTGGGTGATACTCTTTTTTACCGTTCACGCGGAAGAACGGACTTAATAGGCGGAAGTGAAGAAAAGATAAGAGCTTCACTAAAAAAGCTGCTTATGCTTCCCGATAATACGGCTGCATATCCCGGACATGGTTCTAACACAACAATAGGTGCCGAACGCTCATGGATAGAAAAACTTGATAGTTAAAATGAATTTGATATATTTTAAATACTCAATATATAAAGGAAACCGGAAATGATTTTAACCGTAACTAATTTAGTAAAAAAGTATAAAGAAAAAAAGGCATTGGATAATTTTAATTTTGAAGTTAAAGAGGGTGAAATTTTAGGTCTTTTAGGACCTAACGGCTGCGGTAAAACAACAGCAATCAATTGTATACTTTCACTTTTGAAATTTAATTCAGGAGAAATTACAATTTTTGGAGAACCGATGACGCAAAATGCACTGCATATAAAAAAGCGTATAGGTCTTGTGCCGCAAGAAGTTTCTATTTTTTATGATTTTACCGTTTACGAAAATATTGATTATTTTTGCGGACTGTATATAAATAATTCCGCAAAACGGAAGGCTCTTATAAATGAAGCAATGGAATTTGTAGACTTAACCAATTATTCAAAATATAGAGCTAAAAAACTTTCGGGCGGTCTTTTAAGGCGGCTTAACATTGCCTGCGGAATTGCGCATAAGCCCGAACTTATTTTTATGGATGAACCGACCGTTGCAGTTGACGCACAAAGCCGCAATTTTATCCTTTCAGGCATTAAAGAACTTGCAAAACAAGGCAGTACGATTGTTTACACAACACATTACCTTGAAGAAGTTGAAGAACTTTGCGACAGGGTAGTTATTATGGATAACGGAAAAACAATTGCAGAGGGTACGCCGGACGAATTAAAAAATATGAGTAAAACACGCGAAAAGATTATTGTAGAATTTGTAGATACTCCCGCTGATTTAGAAAAGATGTTAAAAAATATTCCTCATGTTTTGGAAGTTACAAAACGTTCCGATGATTATTTAATTTCTTTTGAAAATTCGGTAAATAACTTAAACATGCTTATTTCTTTTATCAATGAAGAAAAGTTAAGTTATACAAAACTATATTCCGAACGCCCGACTTTGAACGATACATTTTTGGAACTTACCGGAAAGGAGCTTAGAGACGAATGATGTTTTTAAGATTATTAAAGCAAAATACTATATTAATGCTGCGTTCAAAGGAAGGTCTTTTTTGGACTGTGTTCTATCCGATACTTTTATCGTGGCTTTATTTTGCTGCGTTTTCTTCGGCATTCAATTTTTCACAAAATAAAATAAATATTGGAATTGAAAAAAACAATCCATACTACACGGAGATTTCTTTTATACCAATATTTACTGTTGTCGATATTGAGGAAAATAATACCGATGCTGCTTTGCGTAATAAACAAATTGACGGCTTTATTCAAAATGATTTTTCTTTGCGCATTATGAACGACGGAATAAATCAAACGATAATTAAAAGCGTTTTAGATCAAATAAAACAAACTCATAAGCTGGGTGTTTTTATAAATCCTTTCGATTATGGTAAGTCTTATATAAAAAGCATAAACGAAAAAAATAATTCACCGTTAATTTTATTTTATTCGCTTTTGGCTATGGTTTCTATTTATGGAATGTTCGGAGCAATGTCAATTCCATTTTTAATGCAGGCGAATATTTCCAAAATCGGAGCAAGAATATCTACTACTCCGTTGAATAGATTTGCGTCATACATGTCAGGACTTATTTTTTACACTCTATTTAATCTTGCGGCAAATATTTTATATATTTTTTTCGTAACATACATTTTAAAAATTTCTTTTATCACAAATTTAGGTACAACGCTTATTATATTGCTTTTTGCAAACATTTTTGGTGTAGCCTACGGAATGTTTATCGGCTCGCTTCCTATAGCTAATGAAAACATTAAAACATTGTTTTGTGTTTTCTCTTCATTATTTCTTTCATTTTTATCCGGAATGATGAGTCCTGCAGTAAAACTTATGCTTGATAAGGTTGTTCCGGCAGTAAACAAAATAAATCCGATAGGTATTTTAACTGACAATCTTTATAATGTAAATGTTTTACAGGAATATAATTTGATAACATCTTTTATGATTGTATTTATTACTATTACCGTTTTGCTTTTAATTGCTATTTTCGTAAATTCGAGGAAGGTTCAATATGATAGTTTATAAGAATTTTTTGCGGATTGTTTTAACAAGAAAAATAATGGTAATAATGTACTCGTGTATATTTTTGCTGACGAGTTTTATATTTTCTTCAAATGGAAGAACTACTGTTTCGGAATTTAAAGAAACTTCCTTGACGCTTAATATTATTGATAAAGACAATTCAGAGCTTTCAAAAAATTTAATTCAATATTTAAAGACAAAAAATAAAGTCATAGAAACCACAAGTTTGCAAAATTTAAATGAAGATGAAATTATTCGGAAAATAAAAAAAGAAATTTCGCTGGAAGAGATTGATGCCGGGATTATTATAAATAATAACCTAGAAGACAAATTATTGGAGGGTACCGATTGTATCACGTGTTTAAAAGATGAGCGCAATACAAGTTCTCTCTATATAAATATGCAAATACAAAAATTTTTATTATTTGCAAATGCCGTAAAATCTGCCGAAAATAAATTTAATTTTGAAAAAATACATAGGGCTTTAGACGAAAGTATACAAGTTGTAAAAGTTCCGTCGAAGACAAATACCGGAGCAGGCTCATGGTTTAAATTATTTTTTAATATGTTTGCATGGTTTTCTTTTTCGATTATATTGAATGTAGTAGGTTGGGCAATTTTCTTATTAGAAAAACCTATGATAAAAATACGCAATGATATATCTCCGGTTTCCACACTGCGTTTTTCTATTGAAAATTTTGCAGCTCAACTGACGGTTGTTTTTTGTTTTTTATTTGCTGTAATAGGTGCCGCTGTCCTTTTGAATCTAAAAAATATATCGGGGATACCTTTACCTATATATAGTTTAAACTGTGTAATTTATGCGGCAGTTATATTAAGTATGACATTTATGTTAAATGCAATTCTAAAACAGGGATCTGTATTGGGAATTGTCGGAACGGTTTTACCCTTAGCCTTAGCCTTTATTTCGGGTGTTTTTATGCCGGCTGAATTTATTTCGCCGTCTATTTTACGTATTGCAAAATTTTTCCCGACTTTTTATTTTGTGCAGGCAAATGAATTTACGTATTCATTTTTTAAAATAGATTGGCGAAATATAGGTATACTTGTTTTATTTTTTGTTTTGTATTTTGCGGTAGGATTCTATTTTAATGTGCAGAAGCGCTCCCAAAATAAAATTGATGCCGAACAAAAATAAAACCGAATTAAATATTTTGTAGGTTTTAAATTAGACTTTTATGGATGTTGAAACTTTGGAATTTCGAGCGGCATGTATTCAGGCTGCTCGAAATTTTTTTATTGAGAATAATTATCTTGAATTGGACACCCCTGCTCTGGCTTCTTCGCTTATACCGGAAACTTGTTTAGAAGTGTTCCGTACGGAATATATTGAAGCAGGCAGTAATAAAAAAACTCCTCTCTTTTTGGTACCGTCGCCTGAAGTTTTTATTAAACCGATAATAGCAAAAACAAAAAAATCGGTATTTCAACTTTCAAAATGCTACCGCAATTTGGAATCAAAAGGAAAAATTCACAATCCTGAATTTTCAATGCTGGAATATTATACGGTAAATGCCGACTACATTGATTCAATTAAAATTACCGAACACTTTTTTAATTTTGTTGCAGAAAAAATAAAGGGCAATGTTCTTGCCGATACGGGAATGTTAAACATACTACGGCAGGGATTTTTATGTTTAACTATGGATGAAGCCTTTAAAAAATATGCAGGGTTTTCACTTGCAAAAGAAAATTCGGTAGAAGAGCTTGCACACCATGCCGAACGGCTTGGTTTAGGCGAAGCGGGCAAATACCGCCATTGGCATCAAGACGATTTATACGAACTTATTTTAGTTCATGCCGTAGAACCGTCTCTACCAAAAAATAAAGCCGTCGCTCTTTTAGACTATCCGTCCTTTGTTCCATGTCTTGCTGCAGAAAAAAAACTGCAATTTTCCGATAATAAAAATGCAATTACTTTTACTGTAATGGAACGCTGGGAAGTTTATGTAAACGGAACTGAATTGGCAAATTGTTATACCGAATGCCGCAATAAAGAAAAAATAAATTCTTACTTTCAAAATGAAAATACATTAAAACAAAAATATGCCGCCGTACCACATCCGTCTGTTATACATTTCGGTGATATATGCGAAAATATGCCTAAGTGTTCAGGTGTTGCAATGGGCTTTGACAGATTTATTATGTTGCTGGCAGGAAGAACTTCTTTGGAGTCTATAATGCCGTAATTGTTATTATCGCGTTATTGATTAACGGCTTGAAAATAATATCCAATAAATGTATTATCATATAAATCACTAAAATAGGAGATATGAATATGAAAGTAAAACCCGTAACAGTTACAGGCAGCAACTTAACTATTGAAGATGTTGTTGCCGTTGCCCGCAAAGGAGCGGAAGTAAAAATTTCGGCTGATGCAAAAAAACGCATTAAGGATTCCAAAAAAATTGTAGACGATATCGTAAATAGCGGAAAACCGACTTACGGCATTTCTACCGGCTTCGGCGAGCTTTCGACGGTTACAATTACAAAAGACCAAAATGGAGCGTTGCAGCGCAACTTAATTTTAAGTCATTCATGCGGTGTAGGCAATCCTTTCCCGGAAGATATAGTACGGGCAATTATGCTTTTACGATTGAATACACACGCAAGCGGGTTTTCGGGAGTTACGCCTGCCGTACCCGAAATAATTGCAGATATGTTGAACAAGGGCGTTACTCCCTTTGTTCCCGAAAAAGGCTCTCTGGGTGCAAGCGGCGACTTGGCAAACCTTGCCCACATTGCACTCGTTATGATAGGTGAGGGTAAGGCATATTACGAGGGAAAATTGATGAGCGGGAAAGACGCTCTTGAGAAGGCAGGATTAAAACCTGTTGTGCTCTCGGGAAAAGACGGACTTGCAATTATAAACGGCACTCCCGTTATGTCCGGTATCGGAGCCTTGGCTTTGCATGATGCCGAACAGCTTTTAAAAACCGCCAATATGGGAGCGTCTTTGGTGTTTGAGGCTTTCCGCGGAATTACAGCAGCCCTTGATCCCCGCATTCACAATGCCCGTCCTCACAAGGGGCAGATTGATACCGCTGCATTTATTCTTAAAATGTTAAAAGGCAGTTCTTCAATCAATACGCGTGAAAATGATGTTCAAGACCCGTACACACTCCGTTGTGTGCCTCAGGTTCACGGAGCAAGCGCAGACGCAATTGCGTATATCCGCAAGGTTTTGGAAGTTGAAATAAATTCCGTAACCGACAACCCGCTGGTATTCCCTGATAACCGCGATGTCATTTCAGGCGGAAACTTCCACGGTCAACCCATTGCAATCACTATGGACTTCTTGGGTATTGCCGTCAGTGAACTTGCAAATATAAGCGAAAGAAGAATTGAGCGGATGGTAAACCCGCAGCTTAACGGGGGGCTTCCTGCATTCTTAATTGAAAACGGCGGAGTTAATTCCGGCTTTATGATACCGCAATATACGGCTGCCTGTCTTGTTTCTGAAAACAAAGTTTTAGCACACCCTGCAAGTGTCGATTCAATTACCTCTTCCGGTAATAAAGAAGACCATGTAAGTATGGGTACAACAGCTGCACGGAAGATTACCGAAATTATAAAGAATGTCCGTCATGTTCTTGCAATAGAATGGCTTGTTGCTGCTCAGGCTTGCGATTTGCGCGGCATTAAACAATACGGTAAGGGTACCGGCGAAATGATGAAGCTGATACGAAAGCATATTACGAAAGTTACCGAGGACCGCATTTTGTATGAAGACATAATGAAATCATTGGAAATTATTTCCAATGATGATTATGTTGACGGGATTATAGCAAAGCTATAAAATATTTGCAAAGGGCTGATTTAAAACTTAAGTTCATCTTTGTTTTGCAGCCCTTTTTTATCTAAATACTTTTATATCCACGGATTTCCGTTTTCCTCAAAAGAATTTTCGGGTTCATCCTCTTCGGCAGAATTTTCTTCCTTATCAGTTTCTTCCTCATCAGCCCTTTCGTCTTCATCTATGCCGGTTTTTTCATTTGAGGGTTCAGGATCTGTAAATACTGAGGGATCGATTGAAAGCAGCTCCGTATTTATATTAATCTCTTCTTCACCGTTTGACATTCCACGATCTTTAAGCCTGTCAATTCCGATATTTTGCAGACGCAGCCCTGCCGTATGTTCCGTGCACATTTCATCAGGAGCAGTTCCTGAAAGGAATGTAAGCATTACTGTCCCATCCGAACAATTTTCGGCAGGCAGCATACCCGATTTTCTACAGACTTCTACGTTTGTAATGCCCGACTCCGGAACCGTAAAATCTTTATAAGGTTTCCCTTTGTGAATTTCTTTCATAAAATTTACTGCGACATAGCCGGAAAGTACCGCTCCGGAGCTTTCGGTTCCCAATGATAAACTTCCGCGGTCAAAGCCGTACCAAACAACCGTTGCATAATATGGTGAGTATATAACCGCCCATGAATCCGACCAGTTTTGAGTTGTACCTGTTTTTGCAGCCATAGGCATTTGAAACACTCTTCCGGTTTTTGCGTCCTTATATTCAAATTTTTTGCCGTTGGAAGAAGCTCCGTATAGAGTACCGAGTGTCATAGTCTTTTTTAATATTTGCGTCATAACGTACGCATTTTGCGGACTTATAACCTGCATTGCAGTGCCGAGTTTTCTCTGCTCAATTCTTAAATCCAATTCAGGGTCTAAAATTGTATTGCCTTCTCTATTTTCAACCGAACGGATTGCTATCGGTTCTACGCTTCTGCCCTTGTTTCCGAAAATTGCAAAAGCTCTTAAAAGCTGAACGGGAGTGATTGCACTTATACCGAGAGCCAGAGGATATACTTTATCAAACGTTTTATTTATTTCTGCAGGGTCTGTAATTCCTGTTAAGGCGGCAATTCTATTTATAGCGGTATCAAATCCGGTCATTTCCAAAATTTTAATTGCAGGAATATTAAGCGACAGCGGAAGTGCTTGATAAACAAGCACGGTTCCCCGCCATTTTCCTCCATAGTTACTCGGAACATATTGATTTCCATCCGCAGTTTCAAAAACTTGGGGCGTGTCGTCCATTCTTGTTGCAGGCGTTATAACCCTTGAATCCAGAGCCGCAGAATAAATGAGTGCTTTAATTGTACTTCCTACAGGGAGCCGCGATTGCGTTGCCCTTATAAGCTGATTAGCTTCACTATATTGACTTCCTCCGATTAACGAAGTTATATACCCTGTTTCAGTTTCCATTGAAAGCATAGTGCCTTCAACAACTTTTTCCGCCAATAATTCCTGTGTTTTTGCCGTAGACTGTTTTGTAAGGGTCTTTAAGTTATCTATGCCGCACATTAGGGCGAGGATGTCAACAGTACCGTTTAAATTGTTGCGGTAATACGCATTTGTTTTTACTTGCAGACGTTTTTCGCCTAAATGAAGTTTTTCTATGCCGAAACAAAGCGAAAGAAGTGCCGTTATATTTCCGTATTTTTCGCTTTGGTCGAAAGAACCCGAATTCGATTTTGAAAGCCGATTATTTACATCTTTTAAGTATTTTTGAAATTCAGCATCGGCTATTTCTTGATGTCTTAAATCGCAGGTTGTGTGTACGGTATATCCGTCTTTATATAAATTCATTGTGCCGTACATCATGTTTTCAAGTTGGCGCCGGACATATTCGGAAAACCATGGAGCTTTATCTTCCCGCGAATACCATGCCGAAAGAGCTATTCTAGTATAGTCGAAATTAGACCAATATTCTTCAAAAGATTCGTAAGCCTCTTCTTTTGTAATATAGCCGAGATCTACCATTCCCTGCAGAACATTTTCCTGCCTTTCTTTTGCACGGTTGGGGTACTCAAAAGGATTATACAGTGTCGGGTTTGAAAGCTGAATGACCAGTATCGCCGCTTCTGCGGGTGTTAAGTCCGCAGCCGAGTGACCGAAGTAAAAACGCGATGCGGCACTTACTCCATTTGTTCCTCCGCCGAAATAGACTTCATTTAAATAAAGCATCATTATTTCATCTTTTGAATACCGGCGTTCCATTTGTAATGCCCACCATAATTCAAGAATTTTACGCTTTATGGATTTATCGGTTCTGTCGCAATAAAGAATTCCTGCTATTTGCTGGGTTAGCGTACTTCCTCCGCCTAAAGATTTTCGCGTCAGTTGTCCTATAATTGCACGTATTATTGATTTTATCCTAAAGCCGCCGTGTTCATAAAAAAGGCGGTCTTCACGTGCAAGTAAGGCTTGAATAAGAAACGGTGATATATCCCGATAATTGACTAACTCTCTTTTTTCATCCATTGAGAATTCGGTAATAAGATCGCCGCGTATATCCAATATGCGCGAGGGTAAAGCCGGGTTAAAATTTACAAAAAGTTCGGTTCGTTTTATGTTTACCGTGTAAGCCAGCATTTTTCCAAGGGCAAAAGAGCCGCCTGTAAGTATAGCTAATATAAGTAATATATATATATAAATAAGTTTGCTAAATTTGTTCATGCCGTATATAAAAACACAATTTATGGTTTTTTACAAGAGGGGAGCACGGAAAGGAAATACGTTTTCGGTAAAAATCAACAACCTCGACGCAGAGCGTACGTTGCGCAGCAACAGGGTATTAAACCCT
>CALINC010000127.1 GCA_938045195.1 uncultured Treponema sp. | reverse complement strand
AACTGCGTGAAAAAATATTTTTCGGGATTTTCAAATCCCTGCAAAATATTTTTATGGGAGGAAATCTGAATTATTTGAATGAACCCCGCTTAATTGCTTCAAATTAAAACTTATGCTAAAATGCAGATATGCTTATATCCGAAATTACCATACCGGTTACAAACATTACAGGGGTTGGTTCCGCCGTTGCTTCTCAGTTGAAAAAACTGGGAGTAGAAAATATAGGCGGACTTTTAAAACTCTTTCCCAGAGATTGGGAAGACCGAACCCGCATTAATTCTTTTTCGGATTGGAATACTATGCAAAAAATACATGTGCCGATAACTGTAATCGCCCATCAGTGGTTCGGCTTCGGAAAAATGAAAACCCTTAAAATCATCGTTTCCGATAATTCGGGGGCAAGAGCAAGCCTTGTATGCTTTAACCGCCCCTTTATGGAAAAAACTTTTCCTGCCGGAAGCAAAGCCTTTGTTTACGGCAGTTTTTACCGAAAATACGGCGAGCTTCAATCTTCATCATTCGAGCTGAACAAATGCGGAACCGTCCCTGCAAAAATTCTGCCGGTCTATCCTTTGACAGCAGGACTTGGTCAGAGCAAATTAAGAAAAATTATTGCCGCAGCTTTAAAATTGTATGCACGCGGAATCGATTCGGAATTACCGGAAACGGTTTTAAAAAAATATAATATTCCGCCCAAACAAGAGGTTTTATTTTTGCTCCATGTACCGCAAACACTTGACGATATTGAACGGGGAAAATATGCAGTCATTTTTGAAGAATTTTTTTTATTTCAATATGCAATTGGGAAACGCTCTATCGAAAGGCGCGGCAGATTGCCGAATCTCGAAGACGAAAAAAAATCCTTAAAACATATAAAAAAAATTCCCGTACTCAGCCCTTTGCAAGAGAGCCTTTTGGAACGGCTGCCTTTTAAGCTAACCGAAGACCAGCTCACAGTAACTGCTGAAATTAATTCCGACTTGGATGGAATTAACCCGATGGCACGTCTTATACAAGGGGACGTCGGTTCGGGTAAAACTCTGGCAGCTTTTTTGGCTTGCTTAAAAATTATTGAGAGCGGCGGGCAGGCGGCATTTTTAGCCCCAACGGAATTACTTGCCCGTCAGCATGCTGAAAACGCTGCCCGTCTTTTGGAACCATTAGGTGTCCGTCTTGCTTTTTTAACCGGCAATGTAAAAGCCAAAGGGCGAAGCAATTTGCTCCGCGCCCTTGAAAGCGGAAATATCGATTTGATAATCGGGACGCATTCACTTTTTTCTGCCGGAGTAAATTACAAAAATTTACGTCTTGCCGTTATTGACGAACAGCACCGATTCGGAGTTTTGCAGCGTTCGGCAATTATCCAAAAAGGAATTGAAAGCAGCACGGCACAAACTGACGGTACAATTCATTCTCCTCATATTTTAATGATGAGTGCAACGCCTATTCCAAGAACATTAGCACTTTCAGTATTCGGCGATTTGGATATTTCTACAATCCGCACTATGCCGTCCGGTAGAAAACCGGTTATAACATATATTGCCGGCGCGGATAAAACCGAAAGGGTATATACTTTCATAGGCGAAGAAATCTTAAAGGGCAGGCAGGCATATTTTGTTTATCCGCTTATTGAAGAAAATGAAGATATGTCTCTTAAATCGGCTGAGCGGATGTTCGAAGAATTAAAAGCGGGTTTCCCCAACCATAGGCTTGCCCTTATTCATTCCAAAATTGCCGAAGAAGAACAACGTTCGATTATGGAAGAATTTAGAAAGGGGAAGATACATATTTTAGTTGCAACTTCAGTTGTAGAAGTCGGCGTGGATGTTCCCAATGCTGCTTGTATGGTGATAGAACATGCAGACAGGTTCGGTCTCTCAGCTTTACACCAAATGCGGGGTCGTGTAGGACGCGGAAACGAACAGTCATATTGCTTTTTAATTTACGGGAAAAACTTAACCGAAAACGGTCGCGAACGGCTAAAAATAATGAAAGAAACTTGCGACGGCTTCCGTATTGCAGAAGAAGATTTAAAACTACGCGGACCAGGCGATATCGGCGGCGTAGAACAGTCCGGCTATTTGGGCTTTAAATTTGCAGACCCGGTACGGGACTACAAAATATTACAAACAGCCAGAACTGCCGCCTTCGAAATGCTTGCAGAAAATAATTAGTTCAGCCTTCTATTTTTGCAATCGGCAAAAATGTATCAGCCTTTAAGCTCGCTCCGCCTATGAGACCGCCGCCGATATTGGGCTTTTTAAGCAGACTTTCGGCATTTTCCGGTTTCATAGAACCGCCGTACTGAATAACTACACCGCCGGCGGCTTCAAGTCCGTACATTCGTTCAAGAACTTTGCGTATATATGCATGAATTGCCTCAGCGTCTTCGGGAGTTGCATTTTTTCCGGTTCCGATTGCCCAGACGGGTTCATAGGCAATGGTTATATTTTTTAATTCTTCCATTAAAACACCGTCAAGCCCGTTTATTATTTGCTTTTCACAAACAGCTTCGGCTTTTCCCGCCTCGCGTTCTTCTAAAAGCTCTCCGGCGCAAAGAATAACTTCAAGACCATGTTTTAATGCAAGCCTGACTTTTTTGTTTATAAGTGCGTCGGTTTCGCCGTAAATATTCCGCCGTTCGGAATGTCCTAAGATAACGGCTTGAACGCCTATATCCAAAAGCTGCAAAACGGAAACCTCTCCCGTATGGGCACCTTTTTCTTCTGCACTCATATTTTGAGCACCGAGAAGAATATTCGTCCCTTTTAAAATTTTTGCAGTGTCTTGTAAAAGTGTAAAAGATGGTGCTATCATATATTTATTTTTTCCGTCTTTTATCCCTTTAACGATTTCTTCTGCAAGAGTGCAAGCCTCTGAACGGATCATATTCATTTTCCAATTTGCCGCAATATAATATTGTTTCATTTTACTATCCTGCTAATTGTTAATTCAAAACTATTTATCAATGAGCTTAATCCGTTTAAACCAAATAACTAATGAGGGAATTAAAATAATTTGAATTAAAATTCCCGGCCAGCCTTTTGAAACGCTGCTTACTAAGAAAGTTACAGGCGAACCTTTATAGCCTGTTACCGTAATTGAAAAAATAAACACAAGAACAGCACATACTAGTCTACCTGTTATCATTCCTAAAAAGAGCGAAAAATACTCATTAAGTTTTAATTTTTGCGAAAACAATGCGATAAAAAAAGCATAGCCGGCAAGTTCTACAGCCATTTGCGTAGATACGATAGGAAACGGAGGCATACCCGTAAAAGCCGTGCTTAAAAGCGGTGTAACAAAACCGACGATACAGGCCAAAAGCGGATTTACCATAAAACCCGCAAGCATTACCGGAATGTGCATCGGCAAAAATACAGGGCCGCCTAATTTAAAAGTATGAAATCCTATCGGAAGCAAAAGCCCCGTAGCCAAAAGGACTGCAGCAATTAATAATTCCTTAACCGAAGCCGCAGATTTTGAAAGCGTTTTTTCCATAGTAATTCTCCTAATATAACACTAATTTTTTATAGTATACCCCGAAAGTTGTAAAATATCAATAGTCCGCATTGGCTGATGTTAATATGTATTAAGCCGAATAATATTGAAGAAACAAGAGCGGCAATTTTTTCATTAAATAATTTTTTGTATTATTATATATTAGTTCTCTAAACATAAGCTCCTCATATATTGGCACTATGGTTAAACATTTGGTTATCTAAAAAGTCGAAAATAAAATGAGAGCGGAATATCGTGTAAACAGGGCAACCGCACCAAAAATAAACTAAAGTTATAAAAAGCCGATACTTTAAATCGGGTGGTATACAAATGGAAATCAACACCCCCGACGCAGAGCATCGGGGTATTAAACCCTCCGCAAAAATAAAAGAATGCTTATTTTCAACAATGCAGTTGGCATTGTCTAAAAATGCTGCGAGTTTGCCTAATCGGCAAACGTCGCTTCATTGTATGCACTTTTTCACTTCGATACTCTTGAATTTTAACCCATATTCATGTTATTATAATCTCTAAAATGGGGTATTTTACGTAAAAATGGCAGCAGATACGAATATAAATCCAGATAGCCTCACTCCCCAAGAAATAAGGTTGGAAGCACTATAGCGCATTATGCAGGAATTTTTTTGCGAAGCAACACAGCATTGCAAATGCGCGATTCCGGCGCTGAGTTTAGGACGGTATAGAGATTATGAAAAATAATGGAATAAAGAATTTACCGGAATTATTTTTAAAATTGGATATAACTGATGACGATTCATTGATCAATCTTACGCAAGGAGATTGGAAAGATAAAACAAGTTTTCCAAGCCGTATAAATCGTATACTGGAAGATACGGAAAAGTGGTCACCTCAGTATTTATTCTATTTTGATAATAAACCTTTGATATTGTTTTTTGAAAATCCAAGTGAGAGTGATGAGCGGTGTATTCACAAAGCTGTTTGGAACTTTAATGAAACTCCTATCGTTATTATTTTAAAGCCTGATTCTGTTAATATATATAATGGTTTTGCAATCGATGAAAACACGAAATGGTTGAAAAAACTCGGTAATGATAATGATGCAACATTGAATGATTTTAAATATTTTGAATTAGTTACTGGCAAAACGTTTGAAAAATATAGTAATGACTTTGCGCATAAAAATCGAGTCGATTATAAATTATTACAAAATATAGAGGATACTCAAAAAATATTATGCACTCAATATGGCTGCAGCCGGTCAATTGCAAATGCTTTACTCGGTAAAGTAATATTCATTCGCTACTTAATTGATCGGAAAGTTACATTGAAATTTAACGATACTGCAAAACAGTGGACTAATGATGATCTTTGTAGCTTATTGCAGAATAAAGAGCAGGTGTATAGCTTTTTTGAATATTTACAAGATAAAGAAAAGGGCTTTAATGGGGATTTATTTCCTATTGATAAAGAAACATTTAATGGAATTCCACAGAAAGCATTTGATGTACTAAGGAAATTATTGGAGAGCGGAGATATTGCTAGCGGGCAAAAATCACTTTTTCAACTATACGATTTTTCGGTATTACCGATTGAATTTATTAGCAATGTGTATGAAAAATTTATCGGTAAAGAAAATCAAGCGAATGCTGGTGCATATTATACCCCTACATTTTTGGTTGATTATATCGTTAAAGAAACTGTCTGTGCATATTTGGATAAAACGACTAGTGGTAGTTGTAAAGTTTTAGACCCTTCATGCGGTTCCGGAATTTTTCTTGTAGAAACATTACGAAAAATTATTGAGAAAAATTTTTTATTATACGGAAAGCCGGATAACGGAGAAGACTTAAAAACGCTTATTAAAAGATTGGCTCAAGAAAACATCTTTGGCATAGATAAAGATGAGAACGCTATTCAAGTAGCTATTTTTTCTGTTTATCTTACGCTATTGGATTATCAGAAACCAGCTGAAATTGAGAATTTCAAATTTCCAAATTTATTAGGTTATAATTTTTTTGCCGCAGATTTTTTTGATAGAGAAGCGGACTACAATAGCATTTTGAACAACGTGAGCTTTAATTTTATTATAGGAAATCCGCCGTGGGCAGGCGGCAAAAAAGGGTTGGATAATACCGGCAAGAACTATATAGAATATCGCAATAAAAAAGAAGCTCCTTTAAAAAGAAAATTTAACATAGGAATAAACAATAATGAGATTGCTGAAGGATTTGTTTTTCGTGCAAGCGATTTTTGTAATACCGGTACACATATTACTTTTATTATAAGGAGTTCAATTTTATATAATTTAGGTTATACTGATATTAATCCATTTAGAGCTTATTGGCTTCAGGATTTTTTTATAGATAAAATATTTGAACTTGCTCCTGTACGTCATGAAGTATTTAATCGCTCTAGTGATTCTGCAATTGCACCTGCAGCGATTATATTTTATCGGTATGCGAATGGGATGAATACAGATAAAAATATATTAGAGCATGTTACATTAAAACCAAGCCGCTTTTTTTCACTCTTTAAAATATTTTCTATAAGTAGAAATGATTATAAACAAATTCAGCAAAATATGCTTAAACAATATGACTGGCTTTGGAAAACCTTAGTTTACGGTTCATATTTAGATTTTAACTTCTTAAATAGGCTTAAAGAAACGTATCCTACGATAAAAGAAATCATAGCAGATAAGAAAAAATTTATTGTGGGAACAGGAATACAATACAGCAGTAATCCTTCATATGATTCAACGCATTTAATAGGGAAACCTTTTATTAGTTCACCAGATATTGACTCGTTTTTCATATGTCCTGATAAAATATCAAAATTTGATAAAGAGAAGGTTCATAGAATTAGAAACGAAAAACACCTTATTTTTAAGGCGCCAGCTCTTTTGATCAGGGAAGGTATCGATTTAGTCTCGTTAACAGGGATATGTGCAATTTCAAATAAAGATATTTTATTTAAAGATTCTATTACTTCAATAAAAATATTTAATGAATCGGATATAATAAAATTATATAATATAGCAGCTATTTTTAGTAGTTCATTATTCTCATATTTTGCTATTAACATTTTTTCTTCAATTGGTATAGAAAGGGAACGAGTTAAAAATTATCATAAATTTGCTCCTCCATATTTAGAAATGGATGTCAAAAAAGAAATAGAAGAAATAGAACAGAAAAATCTTGAATTATATACAAAGAAAAAAAATGTTTTTTTTGACGATACTGAAATAGAAATAATCGATAATTTAAAAAAGGTAAATATTGCTCAGCTCAATGATAAGGTATTACAAAAATTAAATTTATCTGACTGCGAGAAAGCTTTGATGGATTACGCTGTTAATGTAAGCCGATTTATGTTTAACATACATTTGAAGAATGATCGATTAAAATTATTTGCACCGATTGAAATCACTGATACTATTTTACATGAGTATGCACAGCTTTATATCGATAGATTTGCTTCAAGTTTTAATAATCAGAATAAAAGGTTTATCGTAGAGATTTGGTATACAAAGCAAATTATCGGTATGTTTTTTAGAACTATCGATGAGAGAGATTTCATAGAAAATATTAAAATAGAAAACCAACAAACCGAGAACGAGATAATTCAATTTATTATAAAATTAGGAAGTGAGCAAATAACCAATCGTTTATTCATTCAGAAAGATATACGAGGATTTGAAAAAGATTATTTTTATGTTTTTAAACCAAATGAAAAACGTTTATGGCATAAAGCAATCGGTTATTTAGATGTAGACGAATTTGCGGATGCAATATTAAGAACTGGAAGAGATGTCGAATAATGTTTGAAAAATTAGATGCTAATTCATTTTCTGAGGCTCAAGAATTTAAAACAAACCAATTAGAAGCTATATTACAGGAGTGCATAAAGATATATAATAATATAACTATTACACAAAGTAATTTCCCTGATAAAGAAAATATCATTAGAAATGAGTTTCTAACTTACTTAAAAAATGATGACTATAAAAATGCACATAATCCGTTAGGAAATTATCATTTTGATAAAGAGACCGATGAAGGTGCAGGGCGAGCTGATATAAGAATCCTTCCAGTGAATCCATATCAGGGAGATAGGGCGTATTATATTATTGAATGTAAAAGACTCGATTCAAAAAATTTAAAAGGTTCTACAGGATTAAATGCTAAATATATTGCTAATGGTATTTGCCGTTTTATATATGAAATATATCCCAGTTATTATAAGGTAAGTGTGATGTTTGGTTTCTTAGTAGAATCACTTAATATAGATACAGATATCATTGATAATATTAATTCTATGATTGACCATCCTTTTGTAAATGATCATGATAAAACAGTCAATGCAAACGCTATAAGAAAATTACAGCATCATAATCTATCGGGCGGATATAAGTATGCATATACTTCAAGACATAAAATAAATACTGGAAATACATCGATCATGCTCTATCATCTCATGTTTGACTTTTCAAGGAATATTTTATCCACCTAACCTTCGACCCAAACCTTGACTACCAGCAGATAGCCGTCAAATCTATTATCTATATGGTTTGACGGACAGTCGTTTACCAACGGTTTCATATAAACAGCAATTATGGATATGCAATCGTTATTCGACATGTTCAAATAACCTTAAATTCTGTATATTTTTCCTTAGATGAAAATCGTAAATTATTTCTTTAGCTTACTTGACAAAAAGCCGAAGTTTGTGTATTATTTTTGTATACCTGGCATACAAAAAGGATGGAGGATGAAATCTGTTTTAAAATATTACGAAAAGCTCGACGCACTATTGGATGCACAGATTTTTTTTATAGCGTTGGAGTTCGATATGTTTACCGTATTAAGTAACGGTAAGACGGCTGAAGAGCTTGCTGCAGTAATATCATGCAATACCGACAAATACGGCAGTCTCAATCTCGGCAATGCACAATCTCTAAAGATATTTTTAGATGTACTCGCTGCTCAAGGATTGATAACCGTTGATGGAGAATGCTATTACAATACCGAT
>CALINC010000126.1 GCA_938045195.1 uncultured Treponema sp. | reverse complement strand
AAACTCCGATGGGTTCGGTAAACTCGGCATCAGCGACTTTGAATTTTTTATCCGTGCCATTCCGTACAATCTCTATGCACTGACAACACTTCTGATGATCCTTGTCATCATCTTTTTTAAAACCGATTTCGGTGCAATGAAAAAATCAGAAACTTTGGCAAAAACAACCGGCCGCCTTTGGAACGAAGAAGCCTACGGCGTTATTTCCGGCGATGTCCCCGAAGAACAGACTACCCGAGCAAAACCGATCGATATGCTGTTTCCCATCTTGCTTCTCATTGTTTTCGCTATTGCCTTTTTCCCCGCCGTTTCGTGGATTAACGCCGTAGACGGCACAACAATTACCAATATACCGCAAGCAGCCGCATCGATGAGTCTCCGTGAGGCTTTTATCAATACCGATTCATCTTATGCACTTTTCTACGCTATTATCTTTACCTTAACGGTCACTTATATTTACTATCTTGCGCGCCGCCTTATGAATCTGAAAGAAGCAAGCGAAGCCGTTCGTGACGGTATAAAATCTATGGTTCCGGCTTTGATTATCTTGACCATGGCATGGTCAATCGGAACAGTCATACGGTCGGCTCCTGCAGACGGCGGCTTAGGATTAGGCCGCTATCTTTCCGAACTGGTTGTCAATAGCTCTTTCCCGCTGTGGATACTTCCCTCCATCGTATTTGCACTGTCCGCCGTTATTGCATTCGCAACCGGCACCAGCTGGGGAACCTTCGGCATTATGATCCCGATTATCATGCCGATTGCTGTCGGATTAGCTGAAAATGCCGGCCTAGCACAAAACGCCGCGCTCAACGCCGTCTTCATCTGTATTTCGGCCGTTCTCGGCGGAGCCGTGTTCGGCGATCATGCCTCGCCCATTTCGGACACCACCATTTTATCTTCTACAGGAGCCGCCTGCCCGCATTTGGAACACGTCGCAACGCAAATGCCGTATGCGCTTTTTGTTGCAGGCTGTTCGTTAGCAGGCTTTATCATCGGCGGAATTTTCATGAACATTCTTTCCGCATGGATAGCCGTTCTGGTTGTGTTTATCGGAGGAATTATTCTTCTGCCGAAAATAACGAAGGGGTAAGGGGACTTCTATTACTATTGTCCTATTACAAAAAGCCGCTTCTAAGGAGTAATTGCATCTTTAGAATCACTGGTAAATGAAGTCGTACTGCAAAACACTACAGCAAACGTACGCGGGAAGCATACAGCTATTGGATAAGCCGTTTTATCCGTGAACATAAGGATAAAAATCTTAAAATATTTTCCGATGCGGAGATAAATTCCTTTGTAAGCCGTCTTGCAACAAAAGAAAAGGTTGCTGCTTCAAGTCAAAATCAAGCTCTTGCTGCTCTTTTGTTTCTCTATAAAAACATATTAGGATTAACGATACAAAGTCCTGAAAATATCATCCGTGCCAAAAAGTCTAAGAAGCTGCCTGCTGTACTGAGCCGTGAGGAAACGGCAAAGATATTCTCTTTGTTGCCTGAAAACGACTACGGTCTTTTTATTCGCTTACTTTATGGAACGGGAATGAGGTTGATGGAAGGCTTGCGGTTACGGGTACAGGATATTGATTTTGATAAAAATGAAATTACGGTACACTGCGGAAAGGGAGCAAAAGACCGTAAAACTATGCTGCCGGTATCTTTGAAATTTCCGCTGCAAAAACATTTGGAAAATGTCCGCCGCATTCATGAGGCAGACTGTAAAGATGGTTTCGGTTCGGTGCCGTTGCCGTCTGCCCTTGCAAAAAAATATCCTAATGCCGGTAAGATGTGGGCATGGCAGTGGGTGTTTCTTCAAGCACGTCGATGGCAGAATAAAGAGACAGGTGAGCAGGGGCGGCATCATATTGATCCTTCGGTTATTCAGCGCACTTTGCACGAAGTTGTTTTACGGTCGGGTATCCCGAAGCCAATCGGCTGCCACACGTTCCGCCACTCATTTGCAACGCATCTACTGGAATCCGGTTACGATATCCGCACCATCCAAGAACTTCTCGGTCACAGCGATGTGTCAACCACTATGGTTTACACCCACGTCCTCAACCGCGGCGGTCTCGGCGTTCAAAGCCCTATGGACCGAATGTGATTCGTTTTAGCTTGTTTAGTGAAGATAGGCCTAATCTGGCTGTTGATGATGTGTTCTGGCGGGTGTTATGGTAGAAAGATGTTATTGGTTTAGTCCGCGATAGTTTAGATTGCAAATAGGGCGTTCGTATGATATTATGAGGAAGGGGCGAAAAGATGTTAGACATATCTTTCGGGCGAGATTGTTTTTTGCACTTATTCATTAATATTATTTATATTTTAATCGACAGTTTGTAGTTAAGAGAGATAGAAAATTTATAAGAAAATGGGTAGAATAGATATATGTGTTTGCCGAGGTTATTAGTGAAATAGGCTAATGTAAAACTTTAAATTTATAGAATAGAGCATGACATCGTACAAAAGTCAGAACGCAGTGTGTTTCTTTTGTCGATAATTATATGCTTTTTAGTATTGTTGTTTGCGAATGGCAATCAGACATAGGGCTAATGAAAATGAGAGTAAAGAACTATTCCCTTATAAGCAAAAATTATGAAATCTCACTCGAATCCACCTATAGAAAAGAAAAAGGTATTTTATACAGATATGGAGTTGGCAAGTCATATTATTAAATTTTTAGATCTACCAAAAAGTTCCATAATTTTAGATCCATGTTGTGGAACGGGAAATTTTCTTACAGAGGCAAAAGAATTAGGGTATGAAAAAATATACGGAGCTGATATTGATAAAGGTGCAATTTCGTTAGCAAAAAAAAATATAGACACAAACAACATTAGAACATTGGATACACTTGGTAATGATGCTGAGTATATTTTGAATAAATTCAATTTATCAGAGCCGGTTGATGCAATTATTGGAAATCCGCCGTATGCACCTATTGCAAAAGATATTATAATTGATACATCTGATTACTTGTTTTTAAGAAAAGTAAAGGATTCAGGTAGTAACTTATTTATTGCTGCAATGTATAGAGCATTTGATTTAATTAAATCAAATGGAACAATATCCTACATTATACCTAAAAATTTTCTTCACGTTTCTTCATATTCAATGTTAAGAAAAATAATTTTAAATGAGAAAAAAATTGTTTCTATTTTAGATATAGGTAAGTATTTCAAAAATGTTAGAGGAGAACAGATTGTATTAACTTTAGAAAATAAATTTATGAACAATAATAATATTTCTATATACAAGTATGAAGGATGTGAATTTGTCAAGAAACTAGAAGTTCCTCAAAGCTTTTATAAAGATGAAATTTTATTATTTGGCAGCGAAGAAGATTTTACAATCTATAAAAAATTGGAAGGCACATATCAAAAATTTAGTAACATATGTACTGGATATGTGGGTAGAGGAAAGTCGAAGTCTGATAAAGCGATAGCTGGAAAGGATATACGTAAATTTTCATTTAAAAATATTGAAGTTCCTAAGAAGGGAAATAAAGTATTTATACAGAATATTTATAGTGCTGAAGCGGGTATAATTGCCAGTTTTGCAGGAAACCTTGAAGCCGCAGAGACTGTAACTGTTTTTACTGATGGTGATGAAAAAATGTGTCGGTATATATTGGGTTTTTTGCATTCTAATTTATGTAATTATTATTTGCTTAAATTTTGTTATAATAATTCAAAACTTACGATGCACACAGATGCAAAATACTTAAAAAAATTACCTCTAATTATAAAAGACAATACATTTTCTAAGATAATAAGTGTTGTTAAATCATTAGAAAAAATTGAATATATGAGCGAAGGTTGGTTTGACATGATGGGCGCTTTAAATGATTTGATATATAAGACTTATAATATATCTGAAAATGAAAGATTACACATAGATTTTCAAATGAAAAACATACAGTCGAAGAGGTGGCATAATGATAAATGAAGAAAAAAGATGTAATAATTTGTCTGGAAAAGAGTGGCTTCAAAATTCTTTTAGCATATGGAGAAATTTGGCTAAGACTAACGAAGAAAAGGATATGGGACATCCGGCTTCATATCCTGTTTCTTTGTGCGAAAAGCTTATAAAGACTTTTTCAAAAGATGATGCTTTTATAATAGATCCGTTTAACGGAGTAGGTTCGAGCCTTGTTGCAGCACACAATCTTAATCGTAAAGCAGTAGGCATAGATTTGTCAAAAGAATTTTGTAAGCTTGCAGAGCGAAGGATTGGAAATGACAAAAAAATTAAAATTATTAATGGAGATAGTTTCTCGGAATTGGATAAATTGGAAGAAAATTCATTTGATTTGTGCATAACGTCTCCGCCTTATTGGGATATATTAAACATGAAACGGAGTGCTGATGGGAAACAAAATGTAAATTATTCCGAAAAGTCCAACGATATGGGGAATATATCTGAATATCGTACTTTTATAAATGAATTGGGGAGATTATTTTTTAAAGTTTATAGGGTTTTGAAACCTGGGGCATATTGCTTAGTAAATGTTATGGATATTCGAAAAAAAAGTGATTTTTATCCTCTCCATAGTGATTTGTCAACAGAATTACAAAAACAAGGTTATATATTTGATGATATTATTATCTGGGATAGACAGCAGGATTATAATAATATGAGACCTTTAGGTTATCCATACAAATATCGTATAAACAAGGTTCATGAATATATATTAATTTTTATAAAAAAATAGGGGGATTGCAATGTACAACAAAGACTTTTATAATTTTTTAGTTAACAGTAAGCAGCGTATATTTATTGATGCTGAAGGAAAGGAAGATAAGATGATAGCTTTCATTCAACAGTACAATAGTAAATATAATGCATCTGTTTCTGTTGGGGATTATGGGATATGTCTACTAGGGGATGTCGATAAATGGGGAATAGAACTGAGAATATATTTTAATGATATTTCAAATATTCCTTCTTATTGGAATGGAAGAAAATATAATAACAGAAATTATAAATCAAACGAATTTACTTATAGATTAGATGATAATCAATTAGTCTATTATTTATTTGATAATGGATATAGACTTGGATACAATTAGAATAAGGAGTTTGTTTTAAATAATAAGTAAATAGATAATATGAGAACCTTATGTTATCCATATAAATATCGTATAAATAAAGTCCATGAATATATATTAATCTTTATAAAGAAGTAAGGATGTATTTATGTTTACATTAAGAGATATTTTACAAACAAGGGGTTATAATTATAAATCTGCTTTTACAGACAGAGCAGAGGATATTTACTTTCAAAACATCAATGATCTATGTTTTTCTTTAGGATATATTTTAAAGCATATTAAGAGAATTGATGCAGAAATCCCAGAAGAACAAATCGCAGAACTTTTAAGAGTAATACCCAATTATCCTATTAAAAAAGGGGTTACATCCGGTGGTAATGCAATGAAATGGGCGCCACAGTATCGAATATATTTTAATTCTATAGTAAATATACCAAATGTATTAAAAGACAGATTGCAGAATGATCCTATGATGAGAATGACAGGTAGTAAATTTATAGAATCTTGTTTTTTTATAGGATTTCTTCCAGGAAGTAATCAAGATATCTTTCTAATATGTACAAGTATTTTGAAGCTTTTTAATATTGGTGAATTATTTTATTTTGTGTGCGGATATCTTTCATAGGTGTAACTAATGAATACAGAAATGGCATATATGCTTGGTATGATATGTGGAAATGGTGAAATTCAGAGGACTTCAGTTAATACTGTAATATCTATTGAAATACCACACAAAAAATTGGAAACAGAAGAACTTCATGATGTGAAACTTTATGTAAAAGCAAGTATTGCAGATATTAGAAATACCATTGAACCTTTAATCGGTGCAGGACTAGATTTTATTCAAACCCATTCATCAACCGTTTTATCTTTCACTAAACCAAATGCGGATTATTTAATACGCGAAATAAATAGGTTTGTTGGAAATGCTGTATCACATAATGATATATCAATCCATGAAGATATTTTTGAGTGTAGTGTGGATGAACGCAGACAATTTTTAAAAGGATTTGCAGATGTTACAGGTTATATCAGGAGGAGTAATGCCTATTTTAATAAATATGAACATAGAGTTTATTTAGAGATACCACATAATTGGCAAATGGTAATAGATATATGTAATTTATTAAAATCAACCAATATTCCTGTACAAACGATTGATTGGGCACATCCTAATATGCGGGACGGAGATCTGAAAAAGTATAATGCAGGTCAAGTTAATTTTTGGAAAAAAGAACATCAAGTAAAAATATGGGCAAATGAGTTTAATCCAATTGGCTTTGGAATTATACATAAACAACAAGCATTGGATATGTTTTCGGATGAATTAATTGTCGCATATAGAAAACTTAGCAAAGATTTAAAAAAGAAAACTCATAAATACTTTTGGGAATCAAAACGAAAATCAAATAAAATTAAACCGCCTCATCCAGGAGAAGACGATGATTTTATCCCAATAACAATTAGGGGCAAGCATTTCAATTCATGGACAGAAATAGCGAGGGAGTTAGGCTATCATGAATAAAAGAAATGTAAAAAGTGAATTTGAATTATATTTACCAATGAAAAATTGGTTACAAGGGTATTTGGAAGATAATTACAAAGGATATAAAATCATCACTGTAGATGCCCATTCAGAAAGACTAGATAGAGTTTTAGCTAAGTATGATATAGTGAATGAACTTGCTGTTGGTGTAGATGTTCAAATAGATGTTTTAGGGATAGCGAAAAGAGGAAATACGGTAAAACTATTTTTTATTGAAGCGAAAAAAACTAATTTAACGTTAAGGGATTTAGGACAATTATGGTCATACTGTAAGTTGATTGATCCTGAAGAAGCATTTTTAATGACTTCAGCAGGATTAGGTACATTGAATAAAATACTAAACATTTTTAAGAGGGAAGATTTGCTAGATTATGGAGATGGAAAACGTATAAAGAAAATGAAGATTTCTATTTGGAATTTATCTTCTAATTCACCAGAATTATCAAGTATGATACCTAAAATATAATAAAAATTTTTATAATTAATATTTTTTTTAAACGTGAATAGGTATGTTAAAAAAATGGATAAAGAGAATGTCTAACACCCGCTTCAACCTGACATTGCGGACAAGCCGCAAACGCAGGTT
>CALINC010000125.1 GCA_938045195.1 uncultured Treponema sp. | reverse complement strand
GTAAATAGCGTCTAACACCCGCTTCAACCTGACATTGCCTTTGCGGCAATGCAGGTTAAGCGGTAGTTGAACGGACGCTGCGCGCCCGTTCAACGGGGCGGCGGAACCTCCGCCTGTCGTCCGGCGCTCAGCGCCGTCCAACACGCGGATTAAGCTGACGGCGAAGCTCAAAAGCCTTTCGACTTTCTCGCCCCTTGCAGCTTATCCGCCGCCCCGTTAGATGGACGCTTCGGGCGGAGAAAAAAATGATAATTAAACCAAGTGGTATTACAAATTACTCAATAAATCCGTTTTACTTATATGGTTTTAATGAAACTGGTTTAGTAAAAGCATTTGCTTTTATTTTATCAAAAGATTCAATAATGCTTTTTAAGTTTTTACGATATTTAGGAATTACAAATAAGAATACAGAAGAAAACTATAGAAATATTGAAATTATTATTGAAAAGAAACGCACAGCAGGTAGAACCGATATTGAAATACTATTGAGGAATAATTTTCATGTAATAGTTGAAGCAAAAATTGGTAGTAATAAAGTAATAGATCAAAGAACACAATACTTAGAATCATTTCAAGATGAACCGCAGAAAGTATTGTGTTTCATCACACAAATCAATGATTACAAAAAACAAATGTATGATGACATAATTGTTAAAAATATTGGTTGGTCTGATATTGATGAATTAATTGACGATAAGCATTTACTAAAAAATAGATTAATTAAGGACTTTCAAACTTTCATACGGAGGGGATATAAATTGAGAAATCAAAAAGAAATATTAGTTCAAGATTTAAGTGTTGAATTAGAATTAAAAAAATATTGTGATTATAATATTTATCGGCGTGATGTTATTTTCGGTAGTCCTTTATATTTCTCGCCATATTTCACAAGAAACTCTGGTAAAGAAGAAGGTATTTCTTTTATCTCCAAAATATTAGGAATTATTTCATGTAAACCTGGTGAAGTAGAATCATTCAAGGATGATTTAATGGAATTTGCGAATAACAACGAGTCATTAGTAGAAAAATGGATAAATGGAACAAAATTGGATAATGAAGATAAGGAATTTACATATTTTTTTTTAGATAATTCTGTACAACTAAAAACCATATTAAAAAAGGATGGAACAAGAGATGTTGGAAGAGGAAAGAATTGGATTGCAGCTCAAATACCTCCGAATAGATGTGTAACATTTGAAGAATTTATTAAACATATGTAAAAGACGTATAACACCCGCTTCAACCTGACATTTGTTTTGTCACGAAAGTTGCTTAGGGCGGTCGCTGCTAAGGCAGCTCCCTTTTTTATGCAACTTTCACGCCAACTTTGCCTTACGCTATACGCGTCGGCAAAGACACAAATGCAGGTTAAGCGAATGTTAGATATAGAAGAGGAACATATTACTGGGAATAAATGGGATGATATAGGTTACCACTTTTTGATTACCCCTAATGGAAAAATATACGAAGGAAGAACTTTATATTTTAAAGGTAGTCATATTGGAAAGGCAAACTCAAATAAAATTGGAATAGTCATAATTGGAGATTTTGAGCCTAAAAAAGATTGGTATGATACAAAAACTGATACCCCTACTAAAAATCAAATAAGTTCGTTAGAAAATTTAATTATATTATTAAAAAAATATTCATACATAAAAATTCTTGGTGGTCATATAGATTGGGGAGCAAGTGATTGTCCTGGTCAAAAATTATACGATATGTTGCCTGCGCTTTGTGAAAGTACAAAACTATCTCCTCCTTCTACAATAAAAGGAAAATGAATATGAAAAATATGAAATATATAATAAAATTATTTAGTATTATTTTACTGATTCTTTTATATTTGATGCTTTCAGTGATTAAATTTTGTACTATAAAAGTTCTACAATATGATGAACCTGTAACTACATTATACTTTGCACCAAATTTATGCAGAGAAAATATATTTATATTACATAAAGGTTTTATTCTTTATAATTACCG
This sequence comes from uncultured Treponema sp., assembly GCA_938045195.1. Taxonomy (GTDB): domain Bacteria; phylum Spirochaetota; class Spirochaetia; order Treponematales; family Treponemataceae; genus Treponema_B. Next base: position 1,643 of record CALINC010000125.1, on the reverse strand, counting down.
AGGAGATTACAGTGCAATAAATCTAAAAGCACAAATAATTTTGCGAAAAGATGAATTTTATGATCCAATTTATGATTTCCTTGTTGGTTATGGATGGCTTATACTATCTATATGTTTATTAATATTACTGTTTATAAAAATAATTCAAAATAAGAAAAAACATCTAACATAGGTTCGTAGCCGACAGCGGGTCAAGCCCGCTGCGGTACAACCAGTTGTTGAACGGACGCTGCGCGCCCGTTAGGCGGACGGCTCTACTAGAGCCGCTTTAGGATAGGAGAATCTATGGCACGGGCAAGAAATAAAGATGATTTACTGAAATTCGCTATGGAAAATTATTCAAAATTGATGGATATTATTTCTAAAATGACTGAAAATCAAATGAACACGCTTTTTGATTTCTCCGGCGATAAAAGTAAAAAAGAAGCTCATTGGAATCGTGATAAAAATGTTAGAGATGTTTTAATTCATTTGTATGAATGGCATCAACTTATGCTGAAATTCATAGAAAATAATGCTGATGGAAAAAGTAACATTCCGTTTTTGCCGCCTGAGTATTCTTGGAAAACCTATGGTGCAATGAATGTTATGTTTTGGAATAGGCATCAGAATACAAGCCTTGAAAGAGCAAAAGCAATGCTTGCAGAAAGTCATGAAAAAGTTCTTGCACTGGCTGATAAATACTCAAATGAAGAACTTTTTACAAAAAAATATTTTTCATGGACGGGAACAACCGATTTAGGCTCCTATTTTGTAAGTACGACTTCAAGTCATTATGATTGGGCTATTAAAAAGATAAAATTGCATTGTAAAAAAATTGTATAAAAACTAGACTATACGCTAGAAATTTGCTGAAGCTCGCAGAGCTGCGATACATTCCTATCATTTTTTATAGTAGAAAAATTATCAGAATAATAGTATAATTATGAACTGCAAGGAGGTCGTCGATGATAGAAACAGCTCTTAAAAAAAAAGCGATGGATTATTTTGCAATGCTTGATAATGAACAGGCACAGATGGTTATTTCATACATAGAAACAATTGAATTGCCCTCTGAAAAACAAAATCGTACTCTTGCCGACCTAAAGGGTAAAATTCAGTTTGCTGATGGATATGATTATAAAGCAATGCGGAGTTCTTAATGGTTTTAGTAGATACTTCTGTGCTGATCAATTTTTTTCGTGGCAAGGAAACTGTTGGAACGGCATATTTTGAAAAATTGCTTGAGGAACAAAAACATTTTTGTATCAATGAATTTATTTATCAAGAGCTTCTGCAAGGTTCAAAAGACGAGAAAGAATTTGCTGTTTTGAAATCTTATTTAATGGATGTACCGTTATATTCGCTAAAACGCGGTATTCAATCCTTTGAAAATGCTGCTCTGTTGAATTTCCGTTGTCGTAGAAAAGGTGTTACAATTCGCAGTACGGTAGATTTGCTGATTGCAGAAACTGCGATTGAAAATAATATTCCGCTTCTTCACGATGATGACGATTTTACAAATATGGCTCGAATTATTACAGAGTTAAAGTTGGTTGTGTAGATGATAACGCCTAACATCCGCTTCAACACTGACATTGCGGACAAGCCGCAAATGCAGGTTAAGCGAATGTTAGCTGGACGGCTCTAATAGAGCCGCATTT
>CALINC010000124.1 GCA_938045195.1 uncultured Treponema sp. | reverse complement strand
ATTTATGCGTGGACATTTCATGGCTATAAGGACTACCAAAAGAGCGTATATCCTGCACTATCGACGCTGCTAAAAGCATTTGGCGGCAACAGCATTTATGCTGAACTCTCCATCACAGAGACAATAAAGCAGCTTGCGCCTGAAGATAGCACCTGCACCATTCACATGGCAAGTATTACGGATACCTTGCGCATCGTGATTGCGTGCAAGGAAGGGGCATTTCCCATACGTACCGTTCGTGCACGTATGGATTTTGTGGCACAGTGTAAGGAACTTTGTCGTCTGACTTGGCCATCGCTTCCGAAACGAATTCTTCGTGATCGTGCCATCTGGCGCATCTTACTTCCCGTCGAATGTGCGATTGCCAATCGTGATGGCAAACGCATGATTTTATACTTCTGCTTTCCGTTCCAGAGAAAGGGCGCGTCTCACGTTCTTGCCATGCGCGAAAAGCTCTTCGTCGAAGATGGTGATAGGATTTTACGGTGAAAGGAGAACCATATGGAACTCAAATTTTTACAAAGCAGTACGAATGGACGAAAGCCTTTTCTGTACGGCGTAATCGTTGGCAGTGTATTCGGCATAGGCTTATGCCTAGGCATCGTTGCCGTCCATGGATGGAAAAACACTATCATTGAAATATTTTTAGTATAAGTATAAACTGACTTTCATAATCAGCTCAAATAGAGGTATATTTGATATGAGTAACAAAGATTTGCAAGTTGCACCTTCTTCTGAAATAAACAAAGGGGAACCGAATAAGGGAGAGCAATTTTCGGTTAAAAGTATTCATTTCTCAATCCGAAGGAAGCTTATTTTAGTTTTCACAACAATTATAATTGCTCTTGTGCTATTGGTGTCCGTGATTATCGGTTACCAAGTTAGAAAGTCGAATATAGCACATTTTCATAAAAGTATTGCACGTGATATGAAGCTTGTTGAAAACGGAATCAATATATTTTTCGACAACACTTCAAACATGCTGAAAATGCTTTCCGAACATCGGTATTGCCGTGAAGCGGATGCGTCAATTCATTCGTATGTGCTTGAGACGGAAAACATTAAAGTAAGCGAAACAATTAAAAGCGAAACCGAACAAAAACTGGTTTCATTATTTAAAGAGATTTATTCTTCCTTTCCGGAATATGTTGAAGTATATCTCGGGACAAAATGGGGAGGCTATGCAACAAACTTTGACGGTGAAATGTCCGCAGGTTATGACCCGCGTAAACGTGGCTGGTATGTTGCAGCTTCAGAAAATATCGGGAATCGGATTATTACAAATGCGTATTTGTCTACAGTTGGCGATATTGTCGTATGCTTGTCTCGCAGTGTACATTCATATCAAAATGAACACGTGGGAAATGTCAGTATTGAAGTTACGTTGAATAGTTTAGCGGATATGATTTCAAAATTCAAAATAGGAAAAACCGGTTATATTATGCTTGTGCAAAGCGACAACACCATTTTAGCCGATCCTATGCATTCCGATTTCAATTTTAAAAAGATGAATGAAACGGGGATAGCGGATTTTCTCAGTTTGTCGCAGCTTAACGACGGTAGCGTTAGCGTTAATATGGACAATGAAAAATGGCTTACTGAAGTATATACCGTCGAAGGTCTTAATTGGAAACTAGTTGCATTTATGAAAGAAAATGAGGCACTCGCAGAATATTATACTATTTTGAAATCCATGATTTTTGTCGGTGCTATCTTGCTTATAGTTTTTCTAATTACCGCTGCTGTTTTTGCATTTCATATTATAAAGCCGATTAAGCTGATTATTTCAGTACTCGAAGCTGTTTCCGAAAATGATGATTATACTGGTAGACTTCCAGTCAGCGGTAACGATGAGTTCACTTTGCTTTCAAAACACTTTAACCACACCATTGAAAAAATAAGTGGCTCAATTAAATCTATGGCGGAAAATACGGACTCAATGAAATGTGTCGGCAAAGACCTTTCGGAAAATATGAGCGAAACAGCAAGTGCCGTACACCGTATAAGCACCAACATCGACGGGGTTAAGCAACAGACAATGACCCAAGCTACAAGTGTTACCGAAACGGCGACTACTGTTGAAGAAATTATCCGTACCATAAGGCAACTTAACGGCAATATCGAAAATCAGGCAGCCAGCGTTGCAGAGTCTTCTTCAGCTATTGAGCAGATGGTTGGCAATATCGCTTCAATCACGCAGACCCTCGGCAAAACCGATGACGTTATAAAAACTCTTGCTTCCGCCACCGCCGACGGTAAAGAGACAATTTCAGGAGCAAACAGTGTTACACAAAAAATTGCCGAAGAATCGAGCGGTCTATTGGAAGCCAGCAATGTTATTCAGCATATTGCAAGTCAGACAAACCTATTGGCTATGAACGCCGCTATTGAAGCTGCTCACGCAGGCGAGGCAGGCAAGGGCTTTGCGGTCGTCGCCGACGAAATCCGCAAGCTCGCAGAAGAATCAAGCACTCAGGGCAAAACCATTACTGAAACGCTTAAAGTGCTTTCGGGCGAGATTGAAGCTCTTTCCTCATCTTCAAAAACGGCAGAAGAAAAGTTTAATGCCATTTTCACTCTTTCCGAGCAGGTAAAAATGATGAGCCAAAACCTAATGGACGCTATGCGTGAACAAGAGAACGGCAGTAAAGAAGTACTCATTGCAATTCGCGACATCAATACGGTAACCAATCAAGTAAATGACAGCTCTGCCAAGATGCTTTGCGGTGGCGAAAACGTTGCTCAAGAAATGCAAAAACTCGATGAACTTACCCGCGTTATCACCGACAGTATGAACGAAATGGTCTCCGGTGCCGTGCAAATCAGCAATGCCATACAGGAGGTAAACGCAATAAGTCAAAAGAATAAAGAAAGTATTGAAAGCCTCTCTAAAGAGGTAGGAAAGTTTAAGGTGTAGATGTTTTTTCATTTAGGGGCTTTCAAAAATCAGTGTTATCGATATTCAGCTTGAGAATTTGCTGAAAGCAAATTCTCAAATTCTAAATAAATTGATTTCTTTGTGATGAGGCATCTTATAAAAAACACTTTATCATTTTTTTTTGCTTTTTTCTTTTAATTTTCTTTTAAGTCCCAGTATTAACTATACCAATTATTTTTTACACACTGTTTATACACATAAAAATCTAACATTCGCTTAACCTGCATTGCCGCAAAGGCAATGTCAGGTTGAAGCGGGTGTTATGTGTTTTTTACTTCAATACAAAAATTACATCTGCATAAGTTGTATAAATTTTAGATTTACCTTGAAAGGTGAAATCAATTTTCATATCATTCAAAGATTTTTTGTCAAAATTATTCAAATAATTATAAATTGACGGCTTTAATAAATCTAAATTTCTTTTTAATTTCCAAGAAGCAGAAAAATCATCTGTATCTATTAAAACCAAAAATAAACGATTCTCAGAACCAAACCTCATTTCTCCTTGATTCTCATATAACCATTTAGCAAGTAATTTAGGATTTTTTATACATTCTTTTACAATACCAAGATTTTCTTGTTTAAGTGTGCTTAAGACCTCTAAACTTTCTTTTGAATTTCTATCCTTGAGTTTTTCTGAAATTTCATAATGAATTTCATTTATCTTTGCATCCTTATCATAAGTAATTCCAAGCTCTTTTGCCTTAGACTTTAAGTAAGTTAATTCTACGGGATAACCTTTTAATCTCCTTTGAGCTTTCAAGAATTCAGCAGGAAAGTAAGTGACTTTCAAATCAAAAGGTATTTGATTTACAAAAAAATCTAAACTTTTTATTTGTCCTACAGTTGGCAATACAATTTTATGAGATTTGAAAATATGTTCAATTAAAATGCTTGACCAGTGATTATACCAACTGTTTAAAACATATCCCTGAACAGCGTGTTTTATTTCTTTATCAAATTTTGAAGTTAATTCATCAAATGATTGAATGATTTTTACATAATGAGTAACCAAGTATTTGTCTAGTGAATTCTGATAATCTCCACCCCATTCAAAATTTTGTAATTTATAAAGTTCTGAAACTAGCTTTTCTTGATCCAATTCCTTCAAGATTTGTACATTCTTAAAAAGAATGTATGAATCAAGTTTCTTATGTGATTCATCTACATTAGTGGTAAGCAAATTGAAGAGTTCTTCAAACTGTTTTATTAAAGAAGTTGTTTCTAAAAAAATCTGATTTTCAGAACAAAATTCATTGATAATTTCTTTTCGTACTATAGATTTAACTTTTAGCCATAGCAGTGCTTCTTTGTTATCTGTAAAGGGAAGCAACTCTCCCACATCATAAACAGACTTCCATTTGTTAAAATTATTAAGCATTTTTCACATCCTTAAATGGTTTATCACTTGTCCAACCATTTATTTTTTTGAATATGCCAAGCGTTTTTTCCGTTTTTAAATGATTAAAAACTAATACATAATCGGATTTCATCGCTCCTTTTCTATTGTCTTGCACAACAGAGTTCGCAGAATATTCCATCGGAAAAGAACCTAGATAAACCAGAGAATTTTGTTTTTCAATGCTATCAAAAAAGCTCCAGCTATTCTTATCTTTTGCATTAAAATACAATAATAAATAACCATCTTTTGCTAGGATACGCGATGATTCAGTTAAAATTTCACGCATGTCATTCAAGTATTCATCTTTATTTTTGTTACGAGTTTTCGCATTTGAAACAACAATCTCTTCTGAAAAATCAGACTGTTTATTCAACAAGCAGTTCCACATTTCACATAACTCCAAATAAGGAATTCTGTCACTATGTGGCGGGTCTGTAATAATAAGTTTTATAGACTCAGATGGTATTTTCTTCAATTCATTCTTTGAGTTTCCTTGAATAATTCCTATCGCGGCTTTTTTTGTATAAAAGTCAGAAACTGTATCTTTATATGATACAGGAGAAGCCCCCTGCTCTAACAATGCTTTATATAATTTGTTAGCTCTGTTTTCAAAAGAATTCCAGACATTTATTTCAAAATGTAAGTCAGGTCTCCACAATCCAATAACCCAACTACCAACTTCGATTTTTTCTGATTGTTGATTTTTAGTTTTTCCGCGACCTGTAATAGCAAACACCATGTTTGACATTTGTCCAGATGATGATGTTAATGTTAATTGCAAAGCTCTTTTTAAGTCTCCAGAAAACTTGTTAATCTCATCGAGAATTAAATCAATATTATACAATGCCCGTTTTGTAAATAAATCGTATACGGTCATATTTTCCAAGGAATTTATCCTTGAGTTTTCAAAAAAAGTTCCTTTTCGAATATTCCTGACAGAATAGCTTTCAAATTTCTTGATTTTACTTAAATCAAACTTTGTAGGTTTTAACTGTATTTTTTTTCGAGAAGTATTATTTTTAGTCCATACTTCTTGCAATGTATCTTTGTACCATAAAAAATGCGTTGCAACATCATTATTTTCCAACGAATAACTTTTTGAAATCCGTGGCAATACAGTTTTCTTTATTAAATTTATTGCTTTTTTATAATCTTCTGCTTTTGGCAGTGACAATAAAAATAATGTATGCTCAATCGAGAAAGGATTTATATCTATCCCTAAAAAACGCCTGCCCAAATTATGAGCTTCTTTAGAAATCAATCCGGAGCCTAAAAACGGATCCAAAACAATATCATTTTTATTCGTACAATTTTCTATGCAGTAATTCAAACTTTCAATAGGTTTCTTACCCCAATACTTATGAAAAGCATAAATACCTTTATAAGTTTTTGGATTTGATATACTTTCTGCTGTGTAGTTTTCTTTTATGTCAAAAAGCGTTGGCTGATTCATAGTACACATAATACAATATTTCTTTTAAAATTTCTATATAAACACAAAAACAGCACCCCTGTGGGGTGTCCACATAACATTCGCTTAACCTGCATTGCCGTGCCCGTATAGGGCTTGGCGTGGAAATTGCATAAAAGAAGCGGAGCCGCTATAGCGGTGCAACGATATAAGCAATTTCCACGCCAAAGGCAATGTCAGGTTGAAGCGGGGGTTAGATGTTTTTACATAGCACCTACATATTTTTCCACTATTGTGTTCTGTAATAATTGTGAAAAATTCACATTATTTTTTTCTGCAAGCGTATTCACCCATTTGGGGAGTGTTATATTTTTTCTCACGCATTTACTTGAATATTTTTCACTGTACGAATCCATATCTAAAATAAGCATATTTATAAAACTTTTATCATCTGGCAGTTTTATTTTTGTAGGTTCACTTGCTTTTGGAACAGCATTTCCTTCCTCGATTTCTGTCAATATCCATCCTGATGCTGCATCTATTCCCATCTCTATCGCTTCTATAAGAGAAAAACCTCCGGAAACACAGCCTTGCAAATCAGGAAATTCTATACTATAACTATTATCTTCTTCACAATATGTTATTATTGCCGGATATGCTAATTTCATTTGATATTCCTCCATATATTCTTATTTTAATCCTGCCTGCTTTAGAATTGCTTTCACGGTTCCTATCGGTATATCTCCTTTATGATTTGGTACCGTAACTTTTCCGGATTTTATAGTATGTTTATATTGATTATGAGAACCTTTTGCTGTTATAAAATACCAACCATCCGCCTTTAGTATTTTTTCTATTTCTTTTACCGTCATTTTATATCTAACTTACATTATACGCATAATGCGTATAATTATCAAGTGTTTGATATTTTTTGTTTTTCTAATTCTCTAATCAAATCCGAAATGTATTTTTTCTGTATACTTTTTAAATTCATGCATATATATGAAAGTATTTTCATAATAGGATTTTTTATATTCAAGATTTCTGTGAACAATATTTTTGTTTCTTTT
>CALINC010000123.1 GCA_938045195.1 uncultured Treponema sp. | reverse complement strand
TTAATAAGCGAAAACAATCGCAGAGTTACAATTGATAATGCGATTGTGATAACGGAGGAGGAATAAATGGAAATAATAATGAGAATAATAAATGGACTGATTACAGCAACAGCTACTTTAGTGCTGTTAAAATACATTTGTGAATTAGTTATTGTATATAAAAACAAAGCAAAGAGATTCAGATTCAACATAAGCAATGTAATAATATTTTTAGTTGCTACAATAATAAATTTGTTTGTAATTTATGGGTTAATTTGGATTATAAAGTTTTTTGCAATTAGGGTGTGAAAAAGGTTGCAAATACATAAAAAATAAGGTATAATTAGGAGGTAGAATGCTTACTAAAGAGCAGATAAAACAAATTGAAAATGATAAAAAACTATTTTTCTTTATTATCGAACTTTTGAAATTGAAATCAGAAGCTAGAGAGGTCGAAGTGACTGCTGTTTTAAAAAACGGAAAGATAATAAAGAGGAAAAAGTTATTAATTGAATAAAGGTAAGAACATAGAATTTGTGAGCCGATTTATATGTAGATTAGAAATAGTCTATTTATAAGTCGGCTCTTTTTTGTCTAAAAACTAAAAAGGTACTGTGAGAGAATTTTGAGTGTTACGGGTCTGGCGAGAGCCCGACTTGTGTAAATTTTTTGTTAAATTTCACAACTTTGTCATGACTTAAGGAGGTGGTATTTATTGGTAAATGTAATTGATTTTGATGAGACAACTAAGTTAAAAGAGTTAGCAAAAGTCATAGGTTTAAGTGAAAGGCATTTACAAATCCGGCGGCATCTAAATAGCTGTCATCGACATGTCCGCCGATAAGCCCTCCTGCTAAACTGTTTTTATTAATGCGCACGAAAAGTCCTCCGTATCCGGGAGTTTCTGTTATTGAAAGAGCCAGACCTATATTGTTTGTAAAATAATAAGCCGCTTCTACATGCAACGCAAGTCCAACATTGTATCCTGATATAGTAATCAGATTTTTCGTCTCTATTGAACGATTAGCGATACCGATCTTACCCGGTACAAGGCTGAATGTACCTCCTGCGCCGATGCCTCCTGCCAACGTGATATAAAGATTTGGTATTTTCTTAAATGTATATCCCGCCAGCAGCTCGCCATCCCAATAGGCTCCTTTTAAGTTCTGAGCCTTTAGGCTAATGGATGAAGTATCTCCAACATTAACATCTTTTTGCAGAGTTCCTGCAAGCGACACACTATTATTGAAGAAAAAGCTAAAACCGCTTTTTCCTATAAAACCCATATCCAGACCGATTGCAACAGCATTCCAAGAATTCTTACTGGTAATAGACAGGACTGTCTCATTCATGCCGGAAGAAATTCGCTCACTATCCCATCCAAACACAAAGTGATTTGCATAGCCGACCGAAGGGCTTATGACAAATTCCGCAAAGCTATATGCGGAAACCAACATTGTACAAAAACAAATTGCTAAGATTTTTTTCATACAATAACCTCCTCATATTGTAAAATATCTTCCATAATACCCCCCCCCTCAAAAGTCAAGTGTGGATTGTAAAAAAGAATAGAAATCAACAAAATGATCGCTGAATCAGAAAAAAGAGAATATCCAATCAGCCCTGAAAAGAAATGATAAAATTTTATATTTTACTTTAAGCCATTCATCCTTTTTTTAGATAGTCTTCTTTTTAGTAAGCCTCACGACTAAACTTTTATTTTAGAATTAAACCCTAGAACCACAACGGGTTCTTAGGATGGAACCCTAAGCCGTTGTTTTTCTTTTAGGGGTTGTAGGGGGTATTTTCTTTTTATCGGAAAAAAAGAAAATACCCCCTAACTTTTTCTATTGGTCTAAGATGTATATTGAAGGCTTTAAAGAAGGTCAAGCGTATACCAGCCTTACACGATGCATTACAATCAATCTCGTTTCACAAGGCTTTAACCTGAATAGTGCGGTGCATTCTGCTTATAACATACTTGAGCAACACAGTTACCAACAACTGACTGACTTATTAGAGATTCATTTTCTCAATCTATCGGCCGCGCAAGAAATCGATATACAAAACACCCCTGTTGAAAAACAGCAAAAACTGATAAACTGGTTACGGTTTATAGCAACTGACGATAAGGAGGAAAGAGCCATGATAGCAACCACATCACCGGTATTGCAAATGCTGAATGAGAAAGTAGACGTATTGACTTTATCACCGCTAGAACGGAAACTGTATGAATCACGAATGAAGCTCAAAAGCGACATTGCAACTATTTCGGAAGTTCAATATAAAGCAGGAGTCGAATGGGGATTGACTGAAGGCGAGGCTCGTGGTAAATCCCTCGGTCTCACCGAAGGTTCCCGCCAAGCAAAACTCGAAACGGCAAAAACAATGCTTGCTATGGGCTATCCCCTTGCAGATATTTGCAAAATCGCAGGTCTTACCCCCGCAGAAGTAGAAGCCATTGGGAATGGATAATGTGTAACTTGTAATTAAATTCCCCATTATCCATTCCCAGTTTTATTCATCTCTCCAGCTTATTGTAATCGTAACATTGGTGTCGCCACTACTAACTTTGTATTTTTCCGTAAATGTCTCTTCATAGCCGTTATTTATCGTAATATCGGGATTTTTTAGTAGGTTTCCATGCTTATTCCAATTACTACCTTCATATTCCCATTTCCATTGGTCTTTATCATAATTATACGTCAGCAGTGCCATGGTTGTACCCATATAATCGTCACCACTACCCGCAATACCGCCGCTGCCGCCATCATCTTCATAGAGGTCGATATATACCGGTATCGGTCTGTCAGCTGCAGAGGAGTCGCTGCATGACTGGTTAGCGCCTGCATTGATGTCACGCTCATCTCCCGCTTTGGCTTTCCATGTATTGCCATCACCATCTTCGAGTTTGCTTACCGGAGGGTTCTTATTGGCAACATTCATTGTCCAGTAATATTCGTTTTGCTTGTCACCCCAACCATCATCTGCTTTTACACATTTTATTTTGTCAAAAGTAACCGTCAGTTTTCCCGTTACAAACTTTATTTTATCGCCGACTTTTTTATACCGCCAGTTATTACCGCCGACCGGAGCGAGCTTAAAGTTTTCCTTCTTTGCACGTTCACCTACGGCAAGCACTCTGTTTTCCTGGTAGTCGGCAACTCTTATTTTTGCGGCAGGTGTGTGTGTCAATGCGCCGGTTACGGTAACGGTTTTGCCGCTTTCCAAATAGACCTCGTTGTTTCGGCCTGTCTCATTCGTAACTAAAGCGCTGCCTTCCATCTTGAATGTGCCGTCTACGTATACGCCGCCGCCCTTACCTGCCTTGCAGTTAGTGATAGTGCTTGAGCCTTGCATAATGAGCGTGCCTCCATTGTCGATGTATACACCGCCGCCTTCATTAGTTGAGCCTACTTGGGCATTTTTAAGCGTTATGTCTTCAAGGGTGAGTGTTTTGCCGTTTTCCAGCTTAAAGATACGCGTTATGCCGTTTGCGTTCAAAACGGCGGAAGAGCTGCCCTTTATGGTGAGGTTCCTGCCGAGCGTAATTTCGCCCGCATTGTCTCCGCCGGTCGCTGTTATTTCCCCGTTGATAACGATGGTGTGGGAGCCTTCCGTCTTTGCCGCTTCTTCTCTAAGCCGTTTCCACGCATCGGGACCGCCGCTGTTAAAATGTAATTCACCCGGTTTAAACTTGACCGTTACGGTTTTATCGCTGTTCACCGTGAGAGTTGCCGTTGCGATTGCCGCACCGATGCCGCCGGCCGATGCAAAATTGCCGGGATAAACTTCCCAGCTTTCAACTTCCCAGCCTTCATCCGCTGTTGCTGTGAAGGATACCGTACTGTCGTAAGGAACGTTAGTCAGCGTTTTTATGCCGCCGCCGTTTTGGGCTATTTCGTTCTGACCGCCGTATTCTCCTTTCAATGTTCCCTTTCCGTTCGCAACGCTGAATCTTACGGTGTAGGTCTCTATTTTCCACACGGCATAGAGGTTTACCGTACCGTTTTGAACATCGGTAAGGTTGATTACCGATTGTTGATTATTATAAAACTTACTACCGCTTGCACTTGTTGCCCAGCCGTCAAAGGTATGACCTTTTTTGGTAAAGCCGTTTGCAGAAAGCAGCTGCGCCGTACCATAAGTAAATGTCTGGTCGCTCATATTATCGCCGGTATTACCGTTACCGTTAAAGTGCACATAGTAGGTATTCGGCGTCCACTGCGCCGTGTAGGTTGCGTCCTCTGCAGGGAACGCCGAAGGCAGTGACGGAGCAGGCGAGGTCGGCTGCCAATTGCTGAATGTGTAACCCGTTTTGACGAGATTCGCCGGAGCGATCAGCAGCGTACCGTACTTGCCGGTTTTTGTTACATTGCTCGTATTTCCGTCGATTTTTCCGCCGTTCGGCTTGAACGTTACGTTTATCTGCTTGCGGTTGTAGTATACCCTTACAACCGTACTACCATTTGAGGCTATCATTTCCGGTGTATACGTGCCGGGTTCAAAGCCGGGATAGTTTCTAAGCGTTACGGCAGCATTCGTGCCGGTTGTGCCGCTTAAATTATCCGTGTGGGCAAGGTTGTAGGTGCCGTCGCTGCTGGCCGATTCCTGATAGTGTTCTACCCTGTACGGCGTATTGCCGGCAGGCGTCCACTGTGCCGTGTAGGTTGCATTCTCTGCAGGGAACGTCGAAGGCAGTGACGAAGCAGGCGGGGTCGGTTGCCAATTGCTGAATGTGTAGCCGTCTTGTGTAGGATCATTAGGCTTCGTCAGTGCTGCACCGTACTTGCCGGTTCTTGTTACATCGCTCGGATTTCCGTCGATGTTTCCGCTGTTCAGCTTGAACGTTACCGTTATCTGCTTGCGGTTGTAGTATACCCTTACAACCGTACTACCATTTGAGGCTAT
>CALINC010000122.1 GCA_938045195.1 uncultured Treponema sp. | reverse complement strand
CCCATAATTTCCTCTCTAAAGTTAATATCTAAGCATGTAAGACAATTCTAACATAGGATTGAAAATCGGTCAAGGGTTTTAATGTTTTATCTCAATAATTTATGTTGCCAATTTCTTTTTTTTCTGCTATACTATTTTTATGAGTACAATTAGAAAAATGCCCATAGGCGTTCAAAGTTTTGAAGATTTACGTTCAAAAGGTTTTATCTATATTGATAAAACGGAATTTATATGGCAATTGGTTGACAGCAGTAAGGTTCACTTTTTAAGCCGGCCGCGGCGCTTCGGGAAAAGCCTTTTGCTTTCTACACTAAAAGCCTATTTTCTAGGTCAAAAAGAGCTCTTCAAAGGTTTAGCGATTGAGAAATTTGAAGAAGCCGAAAAAGAAAAACGTGAAATCTGGCAGGAATATCCGGTACTCTATTTGGATTTTAATACGGGTATTTATGATACGAAGGAAGGTCTTTTAAATAGGCTGACTTCTTTTTTGTGCGAATATGAAAAAATATATGGAAGTACAGGCCTTGACCTGCCCGACCGTTTTCAAAGTTTAATAAAGGCCGCCTACGAAAAAACCGGCAGGCAGGCTGTTATTCTAATCGACGAATATGATAAGCCTCTCCTTCAAACGATGTGGAAGGATGAAGCCTTAAACGAAACTTACCGCACAATCCTCAAAGGCTTTTTCGGAGTTATCAAAAGTGCAGACCAATACCTCCGCTTCGCCTTTTTGACCGGAGTTACAAAATTCAGTAAGGTCAGCATATTCAGCGATTTAAATAATTTACGTGATTTAAGCCTATTGTCGGATTACTCTGCTGTCTGCGGTATCTCGCAAGAAGAGCTTGAAGCCGATTTTAAGCCTGAGATTGAAGCCCTCGCAGAAAATAATAGCTTGACTTATGAGGAAGCTCTTGCAAAGTTAAAGCAAAGATATGACGGCTACCTTTTTGCAAGAAAGGGAAAGGCAATGTATAATCCGTTCAGCCTTTTAAATGTTTTTGCTTCCCGAGAATTTTCAAGCTACTGGTTTGCAACAGGTACACCGACTTTCTTGATTGAGTACTTAAAAAAAGCTTATTACAATATTCCAGACCTTGACGGAAACGTAAAGATGAATGAGACAGGTTTAGAATCCTACCGAGCAGATACAATAAATCCCTTGCCCATTCTTTTTCAATCGGGATATCTAACGATTAAAGATTATAACGATTTTTCGAGGCTGTACCGCTTGGGCTTTCCGAATGATGAAGTGCGTTACGGCTTTTTGGATAACTTGCTTCCGGCTTACACACCGATAAGAACAGATAAAACAGGGCTTTCAATTTGGGAATTCTACGAGCAAATTGAAGCCGGAGATGTAGACGGCTTTATGCAAAAGATGAAGGGCATAATATCGGGCATTCCTTACGATAATCTAACCGAAAAAGATTTAGCTTTGCGTGAACAAAACTATCAGACAGCGGTTTATCTTGTGTTTGCCCTTATGAATCAGTTTGTGCATACGGAAGTTCATTGCGCAACAGGACGGGCTGACTGCATTGTTGAATTTAAAGATAAAGTTTATATCTTTGAGTTTAAGCTGACTTCAAACGAAACGGCGGAAAATGCCGTAAAACAAATCAAAGAAAAAGGCTATGCAGACAAGTATTCGGGAAGCGGTAAAAAAGTCATAGCAATCGGTTCAAGTTTTGATGAAGAAAAACGGACTATCAAAGATTGGAAGACTGAGATTAAATGAGGTAATGCCTTAATACTCAATTTTTATCTCAATCTTTTACGCCTACTTGAAGTCTTTTTAAATTGAATGTATAGTAATTATTAATACATTGAGTATGTTTCCCAATAAATTTTTATTTTGAGAGAGAGTATGAGTCAAACGTGTAATCATGAATGTGAAGGTTGTAATTTAACTTGCAATGAAAGAACTGCTGCACCGAACAGTTTTATTGAGAGCCCGAATAAACTGAGCAGCATTAAAAAAGTTATCGCAATTATAAGCGGTAAGGGCGGAGTAGGAAAATCTCTTATTACTTCCTTATCTGCGGTACAATCCCAAAAAAAAGGGTATCAATGTGCTATCCTTGATGCCGATATTACAGGGCCGTCTATTCCTAAAGCTTTCGGAATATCCGGGACTGTTGTCGGAAACGATTCGGGGATTTTTCCTGCAAAGACTAAAACAGGAATTGATATTATGTCGGTTAATTTGCTTCTCGAAAATGAAACCGATCCTGTCATATGGAGAGGACCTGTAATTGCTGGCACTGTAAAACAATTTTGGACGGATGTTATTTGGAAAGATATTGATTTTATGTTTATCGATATGCCTCCCGGAACCGGCGATGTTCCTCTTACCGTTTTCCAATCCATACCTGTAGACGGTATTATTGTGGCGACTTCTCCTCAGGAGCTTGTTTCAATGATAGTTGCCAAGGCTGTCAATATGGCAAAAAAAATGAACATACCAATAATCGGTTTGGTTGAAAACTTTTCGTATTTTACTTGTCCCGATAACGGAAAAGATTATCATATTTTCGGAGAAAGCGGCATTGATGAAACAGCCTTAGAATACGGTATTCCGGTTCTTGCAAAACTTCCTATTGATCCGGAAATTGCAAAGGCTTGCGATAAAGGCAAAATAGAAGATGTTGATGCACCGTACTTTGACACTATCGCCGAACGCATTGCCATGCTTGAATAACGCTATCCATCCCGTTTTTACAAAATACAAAAAAACTTACAAAGGCGGATAAATTTATTACGGTAAAAGGCAACAATTTCGATTTACACTTTTTAGAACAAAATTCGATTTAAACCGGGCAAATAAATTCCTCATTTTCATTAAAATGAATTTTCCATACGTTTTTTTTTCAGATTACCTTTTTCCAATAAAAGGGTTTTTGTTGGAATATCGCAAACTTCCAAATCTCCAAAATATTGGATCGCACCCGGAAATCTATAAACGGTGTTAATTGCCCACTTATCTCTGTTTTTTTCAAATTCTTTAAAAGGCTTTCCGTTTAAATCTATCAGCGATTTTTTTATAACGGGAACCATTTTGCCTTTGCGGCGTTCCATAGTCATCATCATTGAAAGAGGAATGCCGTAAGGTTTCCAATAGCGGACATCATCGGTTAAGTTTTGAACTGAAGCGATATAGCCCGAAAAACCGTGTAGAGCAAGCAAAAAGGCGGTAAAACCCAGAGTGTAACAATAGTCCGAATCAAAATTTGACGGAAATGCCGAACGCCCCTCATAACCGAAAAAGTGTGCATAGGTACTGAATTTCCCCGTAAATACACCTTCCTTTTTTAACTCGTTTATTCTGTCAGTAACAAGGCTGATTAAAAGTTTTTCGGTTTCTATCCGCGATACCTGTACGTTGCCGTGCGGGTCTCTATCCATTAAAAGCTGAAGTGAAATTGCTTCCGGTAAACCTGCAAAAAGATTAAAGGCTTTTTTTGAAAGTTTTTTTTGCAGCCAATTGCGTTTTCCCGTAAAAGTTTTAAGTTTTGCAAATGCCGCAGAATGAGCCGCCATTAAATCATTTATTTCTTCAATGAGTTCGTCCATTTCGGGAATAAATTCGATTATCCCTTCTGGTACTAAAACAACTCCAAAGTTTTCTCCGTTTTTGGAACGCTTTACTATAATATCGGCAATGTAATTGGTAACTTGTTTTAATGTTACTTTTTTTTCTGCAAGTTCTTCGCCTATCAGACAAACATTAGGCTGGGTTTTTAAAGCGCATTCAAGTGCAATATGGCTTGCAGAACGCCCCATCAATTTTATAAAGTGCCAATATTTTCTTGCGGAATTTACATCACGGCAAATGTTTCCGATTAATTCCGAATACAGTTTTGTTGCAGTATCAAAGCCGAAAGAAACTTCAATATATTCGTTTTTTAAGTCTCCGTCAATTGTTTTTGGCACCCCTATAACTTTTGTTTTTAATTTCGCTTGAATAAAATATTTTGCCAAAAAAGCTGCGTTCGTATTTGAATCGTCTCCTCCGATAATTACCAGAGCATCCAAGTTTAATTTTTTTACAACCTGAATGGAATTCGCTACTTGTTCTTCCGTTTCAATTTTAGTTCTGCCGGAACCGATAATATCAAAACCGCCTGTATTTCTGTATTTGTCGATAAGCGGTTTTTTTATTTCAACATAATTTTCTTTTACCAAACCCTCAGGACCGCGCAAAAAACCGTAGAGTTTTGAAGCGGAATTTTGTTTTTTTAAGGCATCATAAAGCCCGGAAATAACATTGTGCCCGCCGGGTGCTTGACCGCCTGAAAGAATTACACCGAATTTTAGAGGTTTTGTATTTGCTTCCGTTTTTCCTTCGATAAATTTAATGATAGGCATTCCATAAGTATTCGGAAAGATTTCCTTTAACTCATCCTGATTAGATTGTGCTGCCGTTGCCTCCCCTATTTCAGGCTTAATAGAACTCAAAGGTTTCGATAAAACTTCCGGTATCTTAGGTTCATAATCGTAGCGCAATCTCTGCATTGTGGATTCATTCATTTTGCTTCTCCTTTAAATCTAAAATTAAAATTTAATTCGACCATTAAAACTTCTTGCCAACGTAAGCCTGTCCGTATATTCCAAGTCGCCGCCCACCGGTAATCCCGAAGCAAGCCGTGTAATGTTTACCGGTAGGTTTTGCAAAACTTTTTGGATATATAAGGCTGTCGTGTCGCCCTCAACTGTCGGATTTGTTGCTAAAATAACTTCCGTAACGCCTCCATCATGAATTCGTTTTACAAGTTCCGAAATGCGCAGATTATCGGGACCGATGCCTTCAAGCGGGGCAATCAAAGCCCCCAATACATGAAAAAGCCCGCGGTATTCGGGAATTGATGCAATAGTATTTACATCCTGAGGAAAGCCCACAACACAGATAGTAGATTTGTCGCGTGAATCGTCTGCACATACGGAACAAATCTCGTCTTCGGTAAATGAACCGCATATTCTACAAGGATGAATTTTTTTATGCAAAACCGAAACAGCATAAGCCAATCTTTCGGCTTCTTGGGGATTCTGTTTTAATAAATAATATGCAATTCGGGCGGCACTTTTATTTCCTATTCCGGGCAGCCTCGAAAAGCAGTCGATAACATTTTCTATTGCATTCATTAAAAAGGGAGCCCTGCCGCAAGCGGACCGAGTTTTTCCTGTATCATCTCTTTAAGTTTGACAACCGCGTCATTATGTGCGGAGCGTATTAAATCTTGAAGCATCTGAATGTCCCTGTTGTCTACTGCAACAGGATCAAGGTGAATGGATTCAAGCTCTAAAGAGGCTTTCATTCTTATTTTTACAAGCCCTCCGCCCGAAGCTCCTTCTACAACTTCATTTTCCATTCCGGCTTTTATGGAAGCAATTTTTTCTTGCAGTTCTTTTGCATTTTTCATAAGATCAAATGGGTTCATTTATTTATTCGTTCTCCGCACAATTAATTATCGGATTTTTTTAATAGTTAAAACTATTCTCCGTATGTAATTACTTTAACATTTTTCTGTGAATTTTACAATAGGGATAATACATGAAAAGGAACATAGGAGGAGATTGAATTGTCTGCTAATTGACATAATGGAAAAAATCGATTATAAAGTAATTATTCTTGGCAAATTCGGCAGTGCTTTTGATCGATGCAATAACACGATTAAAATAAATGCTGCTTTTGAAAAATTATAAGAAAGAAATACGGACTCCGCAGTAAATACCTCAGTATTATGCCGCGGATTAATCGAGAAAATTCCAAAATGATAGTCTTTGAACTATCCGGCGGGAATGTTCTTAAAAATACAAAATAAAAAAGTTAATGGGGAGAATAAGTATATGAAAAAGTCTTTTTCAATTACGGCAAAATTATTGATAATTATCAATCTGGCTTTGCTTTTCGTTGTTGTCTTTATTTGTACGGTTATCGGTTTTCAACTGTACAGAAAAAATGCGGCACAATTTAATTCGTTTACGTCACAGCACATTTCCACTATCGAAACGGCGATGAACATTTTTATGCAGAATGCCGAAAAATCCGTCGAAATGCTAGCCGAAAACAGTGCCCTTAAAAGAGCCGACCGTACAATTTATAATTATACGAAAGAAGCTGAAAATGCCAGCG
The DNA here is from genome assembly GCA_938045195.1 of uncultured Treponema sp. GTDB lineage: Bacteria > Spirochaetota > Spirochaetia > Treponematales > Treponemataceae > Treponema_B. The sequence continues at coordinate 2,202 of CALINC010000122.1, read as the reverse complement.
ATAACGTACACGGCGGAAAAACGGAACAGGACATTCTAGACTTATTTGAAACGGTAAAAAAAACTCACCCGGAATTTCAGGTTATATATATGGGCTTAAAATGGGGAAGCCATGTTTCGACGAATAAAAACGTCAGTGCCGGTTACGACCCGCGCATGCGTCCATGGTATAAGCAGGCAGAAGCGGCGGGCGGAAAAACCGTTATAACGGAAGCGTATATTTCCATTAACGGAAAACCCACCATTACCTTTGCACGCACGGTTTATTCCGCTCAAAACGAGGCTTTGGGAGTTGTGGGTATAGATGTCAGTCTTGAAGACCTTACCGCATTGATAAGCAGTATCCACGTCGGGAACACAGGCTATTGTATGCTCATTCAAAACGGCGGACTTATTTTAGCCGACCCGCAGCACCCCGAATACAATTTTAAAAATTTAAAAGACTCAGGTATTCCTGCATTTACCGAGATAGAAAAGATTGAAAAAGGTTCCGTTCTCGTTACGTTAAACGGTGTACGCCGCCGCGCTTATATTTTTCCTCTTGCACGCTTCGGTTGGGAACTTGCCGTTTTTATCTCGCAAAGCGAGATTTCAACACTTTTCTATTCGCTGGTGCAAAATATGATTTTTATCGGGCTTTTATTATTCATTATTTATTTTATTTTAGCCGTTGTATTTTCGCGTTCCATTAAACGGTATTTTAAACGCCTAGAAACTATTTTCGGAAAAATTGCGGTAGGAGACTTGACGGATAGAATCGAAGTGGCAGGAAGCGGCGAAATCGGGATTCTTATGACCGATCTTAATTCGGCAATAGAGCACAGCCGTTCTATGATAAGTATTTTAAAAGATGAAGCAGACAATATGGGTGCCGTCGGTTCCGATTTATCTAGCAATGTGAGTGCAATGGCTTCGGCAATTAAACAGATAAGCGAAAATGTTTTAAGCGTAAAAGAAAAAACGCTCGCTCAGGCGGCAAGTGTTACGGAAACCGGAGCAACGGTGGAACAGATTAACAGCCGGCTGAACCGCTTGGGTTCCGATATAGAAAAGCAAGCGGAGTACATTGCCGGCTCTTCAAATGCCATAACGCAAATTGCGGAAAATACAGCCCGCATTACCGAAACGCTTGTGCAAAACAATGAGCTGATAAAAACCGTGTACGGGCAAACAAAACTCGGCAAAGACGGTGCGGCGGCGGCTAACGAAGTGGTAATGCAAATTGCCGAAAAATCCGAAGCACTGTTGGAAGCTAGCCAAATTATCCAAAACATTGCCAGCCAGACAAATCTTTTAGCGATGAATGCTGCTATTGAAGCCGCTCATGCAGGAGAATCGGGGAAGGGGTTTGCCGTCGTAGCCTCCGAAATCCGAAAACTTGCCGAAGAATCGAACATGCAGGGAAAACAAATCGGTCTTGTAATAAAAGAGTCAACCGAAATTATCGGCCGTCTTACCGAAATGGGGATGAGAGCCGAGAATACCTTTGTCGGCGTATACGAGTCGGTCAGTAAAATATCCGAAAAAGAAGAATCGATTGTACAAGCGATGCAGGCGCAGGATGAAAACGGGCGCAGCGTACTTACGGCAATAAAAAAGATAGACGAAATTACCGGCGATGTAAAAACGGGTTCCGCCGAAATGCTCTCAGGAGGCAGTCAAATTGCCGAAGAAATGCAAAAGCTTGCCGATATTACGCGTGAAACCGCCGAAAGTATGGACGAAATTACTCTCGGTACCGAACAAATAACCGGTGCCGTAGAAGAAGTAAGCGAAATTGCTCAAAAGAATAAAGAGAGTATCGGGAATTTGGCAAAAGAAGTCGGAAAATTCAAAGTATAAGAATTCGATAAACAACACTTATTAAAAACTTTCGTTTTTTAAGGTGCTTTTTAATTTTTAGATAACTTCCTGTTATTCCTTTTTATATGCAGGGCAACCGCATCACAAAAGTTGTAAAACGGCATACAATGAAGCGGCTAAAGTATCGGCTTTTTATAAGTTTTTTATTTTTTAATGCGGTTGCCCTGACAATGATGAATGAGGAAAATACTTGAATAACTTAAATATAATTTCTTATTTTTTTACCGTTATGCTATTGACATTTATTTAAAACAATGATAGAATATACCTTATTGCAAATGCAGTTGGGCTATTAGCTCAGTAGGTAGAGCAACGCCCTTTTAAGGCGTGGGTCTCAGGT
>CALINC010000121.1 GCA_938045195.1 uncultured Treponema sp. | reverse complement strand
TAACATTCGCTTAACCTGCATTGCCGTAAAGGCAATGTCAGTGTTGAAGCGGGTGTTAGACGATTTTACTTTCCCATAGTTTGAGCATAGGTTTTCGCATTATTAACAAAAGTTTTTAAATCTATCTTGTCAAAATAATCTCGCTGCCATTTTGTATAATCAAAACGTTCTCTTCTTACAGCAGCAATAAAGTATTCTGCATCAACGATACCCAAAGATTCCACCAAACATTCCATACCACGAGAAAGAAGTTCTATTGTCGCTGGTGGTTCAATCATTTTAGTCATCACTTTCATTACCTCCATTTAACAAATCTATGAATTCTATCGGATTAAGTAATCTTACAGTATCACTTTTATATTTTAACATACGTTTATCAGTACTCAAAAGATAGTCGCATTTCATCATTTCAGCACAAACTATATGGCAAGAATCCTTCATTTTTACGCCTGCGATAATTTTCTTCGGAAAGTTTTGACACTTTCTGTTCAAGGCAAAATTTATTTACCGCACCAATAAGATGAATTACTGCGACCGAATCTTTCGAAAGCCCAGTTTCTTCTTTTTCAATAAGAATATTAGGCTCAAAATCTGCTCGGTCTAGATTCGAAGTAAAAGGAATTACCACAACTGTATTCAGATCTTTTATTCCGAGCAAATCATTTTGCATTACGACGGCAGGACGTATTTTTGACGGCAAACTGCCTACCGGCTGCCCAAAATCAATTGTCCATATCTCACCATGTGTCATTTTTTAATTCCTCCCACATAGTGTTCATTGAACTTCGGGCAATATCAGTTTCCATTTCGGCATAGTTTTCTTCATTCCGTTTTTTTTTCAAAGACTCGAGCATTTTTTCCATTAAAATAATTGTCTGTTCATAGGAAAGAGAAAGCACTTGTTCCGTAAAATCTGCGTAAGCGGTATCTGACATATTGCACCTCCAACTTTCATTATACCATATTTCAAACAATTTTTCACAAAATTATGCTTTTTTTATCGGATGCCTGATGACTGTTTTCCATTTTTCAGGAGAACTTTTTCTGGGGTCTGAAAGATAAATTTCATGGTGCAAACGTTTTTCCGTCATATCGTTTTCATATCCATTTGATCGAATGAAATCATCCATAATTTTTACGCTTGTCGGTTCATCGTCATAAGAACCGTTATGCATTATCTGAACGCACAGGACTTCTTCAATCGATAGAAATTCCGCAGAGGAGCAATCGATTTTTTTCTTTTCAGCAGCAGTCTTTACAGCCCAATCAAAATCTTTTTTTGTAACAAAATCTGGATTACGAATTACCGAAATCCAATTGAAGCTTGATTTGTCTGAATAGTCTACGCCGTCAATCCCGGACTGCCACCAAAAACCTTCCAACGGAGGAACAACATATTCAAAAAATTCGTTAATTTTATAATCAGTCTTGTAACTCATTTTTAGAGTATACGCTACCGCATATAATACTCCAACTGCCCGCTGATAAGCGCCGCCTGCTTCATTTGGATTTCCTTTTCCCCTAACTGCAATATAATTCATTTTTGGAACTGTTACAATTTCTGGTTTATTTTTGGGAAGATAAAATTCCCGATATTCTTTCTTGAAATCAAATGCCATTCTTTTCTCCATAATAGCTGCCCACTGGGCAGTCCACATAACATTCGCTTAACCTGCGTTTGTGCCTTTGCCGACGCGAAGCGTAAGGCAAAGTTGGCGCGAAAGTTGCGGTGCCATAAAGGCACATTGAGCAAGTTTTACGCCAAAACAAATGTCAGGTTGAAGCGGGTGTTAGGTTTTATTTCATTTTAGATTTAAAAAATCTTCCGGACTAATTATTTTGACAGGAGAATTCCTAAATCCATTTTCAGCATCTCGTGTAATGATATAATCCAGATTTGCATTTTCCGAACACTTCATTTGAAGTGCATCTTCCAAATCATTCCAGTCTGCATTGTCTACAAAAGCAAGAAAATCTTCTTTTCCTTCTGATAAAATTGTGAAAAAATTACAAAGCAGTTTTATTATACTTTTTCTGCTTTCAATATTATGAGATTTTCTGGAAATAAAGAATACATCGGAAATTGAATGCGCTGTAATAAAACCAGTGTGTTTTTTACAAATACAATCTTTGAAAATTTGATTTGATGCATCAAAGAATTTTTTTCTATTTTGGACAATATCAAGAATAATATTTGTATCAATTAATATTTTCATACTTACGATCCATATTTTTCAGAAAAATACTCCGATTTGGCATCTTCAATAGTTATATCTGAAGAAACACAGCCCGTAATCTGTTTTAATAAATCCATTCCTGCTTCAGTTGATAGTTTATCTTTCTTCTGAGATTTTATGACATTTATTTTATAATCCAGTAAATCAAAAAAATCAGAAACATCTGAAAGAAATTCAACAGGAATGGATTCAAGCCTTTTTTCCAAAACTTCATATGGAACTTGATAAGATCGTTTTTTTGATGTATTTATCATTGTATCAGACATATAATCCTCCTCGATTCAACTACTATATTTCTTTGTGATTTATATAAAGTCAGACGGAAACCGCCCGAAATATTTACATATTATTGACTTTGACATTACATTTCTCAGTATTGCATTTACAAATCTCATATTACGAATTCCTGTTTCCTCCCATTAACAAATAGATTATGAATATATGTTGAAAGTTTCACTTACAACGAAGGTATCGCTCTGCGGCATCAGCCTAAGGTTTTATGATTATCCTTACAATAATTATAATATTTTCTAAAATATTCATTACCTGTAATTTTAACAACTAAAATTTATTTTTCAATACTTATGGATTTTTTTCTCTCCAGACTTATTTTTTGAAGTGCCGCTGTGCGGCATCCGTCTAACATTCGCTTAACCTGCATTTGCCGCAAAGGCAATGTCAGGTTGAAGCGGGTGTTAGAAGAATTTTTCCATCCACATTTTTTATACTGAATTCTGGTATATCTTTGTTTTTCATTCGAGGGTCTTTATAACGAAACATTGAATTGCTTTGATAGTAATTTAAGACCATAGTAATTTCATGTATATTTAAATCAGCAAGTTCTCCTTCAATTCTATTTTTTAAATAACCGATTTCTTTATTAAAATTTTTTCGTTTTTTTTCTAGATAGTACTTAATCAGTGTTGATTCAATTATCTTGGTTTCCGTTTTAACATCAACTTCATTTAGCATCGTATTGCTTGCCTGAAAATATATGTCTTTTTGTGAACTTATAAATGAATTTACATGAAATTGTTGATAATTAATGAAAATGTCGTTCATATTTCTATTGAATACCCCATAAAGTATTTGTGTCAAACCTCCATGGAAACCTTCAAAAGGTCGATTTTCCGGATTTTCAGAATACCCCACATACAGTATTTTATTCTTAAGTTTAAAATGATAACCAAATTCATGAAGTAAATCATAAATCGATATAACTTTTTTCTCAGCTCCATTTGAACAAACAACATATTTTGATTCTACCTGTAAGGTCACGCCATTTTTACAATCAATATCTAGGAAATTTGCAATATCTTCTACATTAAACTTTTTAAAATGTGGTATTAATCCTTCAAAAAAGGTCAGGGTAAAGTATTTTCTATCAGCACTCAGAAACTTTACAAATTTATTAAACCTAGTTTTTGGTCTTATCGAAATGAAATAAATGGGATACCTGTCAAAGTCATCATTCGGATAAATATAGTTAACAATATGTCTCTTGATAGTTCTTTTATAATTTGAAAGTTTACCATCTGAATATGCAAACTCACCCCATATATCAAGACTCTTTAATAATGAAATATTCCAATTTCGTGTAGAAGAATTTATAAACTCTTCGGGAATAATCTCCTGAAATAATCCCCTTTTCATCTCTTTTTTCCCATCGTAAACAAATACTTATTGAGAATCTCGTTCCCCGCGCCAAAGGCGTCATTCTAACTAACGCTTAACCTGCATTTGCGGCTCGTCCGCAATGTCAGGTTGAAGCGGGTGTTAGACGCTTTTATTTCTTTTCCAAAATATGCAAATATTCTACTGTTGAATCTGCTTTATTAAATCTGTTGTTATCTGCTTTAAAACGCTGATAATCTGTTTGAGCTAAATCATAATATCCGTAATTTGACATAATTGATTTAACATCTTCAACAGACATTAAACCCTCATTATTGTAAGAAAGAAAAATATATTTAAACTGCGCATTTTTTATTAGATTATTAAATTCTTCTTTTACCGAACTGGAAGAACAGTATTTTGAACGAGAATATTTTCTTAAACCGGTTTTTCCATTTGGAATAAATGGCTTATATTCTGCAATTGTATTTAGTATATGATAATTTGCACCATATTGTCTTGCATTATATGGTGGGTCTAAATACAAAATATCACCTTCAATTTCTTTTATCAGTTCATTTGCATCTTTATTGAATACCTTATGTTCATTAGCATTTAATTCATATTCCGCTGCTTCAAGAATCAATTCTTTTTGTGCTGACTTTTTTAAATTTTTTAAATATGCCCCATAAACAGAAGCTGTATTAGCTACTTTATCTGCAGACTCAAGAAGACTGCAAAGAAGAAAATAATATAAATCATCTGAAATTCTATTTTTGTTTTTCCAATTTTCTATTACAGTACGCATTGTATCTATTCTCTTACCATTTTCATCGGAAAAATATTGTCGCTCCCCATTACCGCCAAGACAATAATTTTTGTAAATAAAACCATCATCAATAAGCGGAAAAGAATTTAATTCCTCTAAGAAAGAATTTTTATTTTTTATCGGGTGATGATTTTCTATATAATTTTTATTCAATACATAACTGTAATACTCTATATCATTTGAAATAACTTTTTTTACAAAAGTCTTAAAAGTCCTTCCAACAATTCCCGTACCTGCAAAAATATCACAGAATGTTTTTTGTGATAAGTCATTACCGCAAACTGATTTTATTGTATCAGGAAGAAAATTTTGACAAAGCTTTAATTTTGAACCGATGTAATTCATAGTTGATAACTCACTTCCGTAAATATAATTTGATTATTTGAAATTTCATATTCAATATATTTCAACGGTAAAATTTCTTTTCGTTTATTGAAGTTATTAAAATTTTCTTTTAATTCGTTTGATAATGAATTCCCTTGTTTACAAATTAAAGTCGGTTGAATAATACTTATTCGATTTGGAATATAATATTGTTCTATCCAATCAATGTATCGATTTAGTTGCCTTGTAATATCTTCATAAGCTTGAATTGCTTTTAACTCTATCGGATACAGCACCCTCTTTGTGTCAGTTTTCACAACCGACAACATAACATCAATTCGTTGCATTCCAACTCCACAAAAAACTTCATTGCCAAGCCACTCAATTTTTTTACCAGTTATTCCTAAAGCACTATCAAGGCTGTTGTTTATACCAAGTCCAATATTTTGAGTTATATACATTTGCAAATGTGCTTCATGTGCTTTCCATAAATTATATTTTTCGATCAATCGAGGTAGAATATTTATTGGTTCGGTTCTTCCTGAATAAGAGAACCTTTCTATTGTGCTGATAATAGAACAAGTATTAAAATCATATGTTAAACTCCGATTCTTATGATTCAGTTCTTTATTGTTATTGATATTTCTGATTAAACTAATCAATCTCTCCGCTTCATAGATAGTAACCATCGTATTGCCACGATTACCTTTTAATTTTCGATAAATTAAACTCCAGAGCATTTGATATGGTGAGCATATATTTTTTATTTCATCCAATGCAGACCATTCCGTAACACCTTTTGCATAAACCTCGTAAGGTTTAATCTTTAATCTAAAAGTCAGAGATTTTTCCAGTCTGTCATATAGGAACTGTTTTTTATCAAAATTATCAAGAAATATTCCGTTATCAACCGCCTGAAAAATTCCGAAAAACATTCCCTCGTGTTCCGATGTTGCTTGCAAATAAAAAATAATTAAATCATCTTTTCTAATACGGCAACCGTCTGCCATCATTGCTATAAGACCTGCTTCAGTAGAATGATGCAGATTGGAATTTTTCATATTATTAAAATCTATTTTTTTCTCTTTTGCACCTGTTCCTGCAAACATATATTCAAGGTGATATTTGAATGTCTTGTCATCAACTATAAAAACATGTGTTGTCATCTTGTTTTCCGCCTATTTTTTAAATCCAGCTAATTGAATCGATTGTAGTTTTCCTTTTCCAATTCCTTTTTTCTGATCTTCATTTTTAGTATTTATAGAACCTTTTTCATAGTTCTTTATTAAATAATACTTTCCATCTAAATATGAACCTTCACGAGAATAACTACTTCCATTTGTAATTTTTAAGTTATCAGGAAGTGAATTCACTTTTATATCAGAAGAAATTCCTTTTTTATTTGGAGATGCAATCTTTTCAAATTCCTTTCCTCTCTTATCTTCCATAATTATTTTTCATCCTCTCCATATAATTTTTTCATAATAAAATCTGTTGTGTTTTCAGAAGCTTCTTTTGTTATCCGTTTAACCGATTGTTTTCTATATTCAACAGGATCATATTGATAACAACCTATACAACCTAAATCTTCAGTGTATTTTTCATCACCTTCATAAAACGAATAAGGATTTCCTTTGAGATTTTTTGCATCCCAACGTCTATCTGTCCTTTTGCATTCTTTACAAATTTGTCTTTTTACATCATTAGCAGCTTTACATAACGGTTGAAAATCTTCTAATTTTTGAGTTGATATATCTGAAACTCTCATATTATTTTTTCTTCCATCTTTATGATCGACTTCAATTTTTGTGTTTACGGAAGAACCGCATATTCCAAGCATAACGCAAGGTTTATCTTTATAGAATTTTTTTATATCACTTCTAATAGATTGATTAAAAGAACTTTCGTTATTAAAACCAGCAGTTCTAACACGTTCAATAACGCCATGTTTCGGGAACCTTTCCAATACAAACTTTTTAGCTAAAGCTCCATCGGCTCGTCCCCAAGACCATCCATTTTGAAACATTAAATCAGCATATTTATCTACAAATTCAGTTTTATAAACCCAACGGCTAATTCCTGTTTTTTCATCTGGTTGTGCTAATTCTAAAAATAATTCTATTTGAGTTTGTTTTGACATAAATTAATATTCCTTTTTAAAAACAAATATATATTCATGCTTAAATAAATAATAATCGCTATTCATAGCTCTATATTTCCAAATGCCTTGAGAGCCGAGTTTTCCTCGATTTCCTTCTATGTTTTTTACGATAATTCCTTTCATTTTTACTTTAAAGTTCTTTTTTATAGAATCCATAACAAAAAAACCAAGCGGAACAACTTCACTTTTTTTATATACATCACCAATTACAACTGCAAAATATTTACCCTTTTCAAGAAATTGAAGTCCATTTTTCATTGCAATTGTAAATTTTTCTATAAAAATATCTAAATCAGAAATACTCGATAAGTCTTCCTTTTTATCTGTAAACTTCACAATATCCATATATGGCGGATGAGCAATTAAAAAATCTACACTTTTAGTTTCGCACCATTTAAAACTTTGTTGCATTAGTGTATTCATTTTTTCTGAATCCGTAACATCGCATTCATTTATGAGAAAATAAATATTTTGTGTATTAGCCATTTTTTGATTGATATAAGTAATCATTTCAGAATTTATATCAAACCCAATATAATGCCGGTTTAATTTTTCGCATTCATAAAGTGTTGTTCCGCTACCTGTAAAAAGTTCTAAAACTGTATCATTTCGATTTGTATATCGCCGAATTAATTGATTTGGAATTTGCGGAATGAAATTTCCATGATAATTGTTCTCATGCTTACCGGAACTATCACGCTTATCTATAAGCCAAAGACTATCCACATTGAGGTCAGTTGTTTTCCAATATTCTTCTGTATTTATCATAAGATTTATATTATATAAAAACAGCTCTCTTTATTCTAGTATTAAAATCAAGCACGCCAGTGGCGTGTCCATCTAACTGCCGCTTAACCTGCATTTGCGACCTGTCCGCAATGTCAGGTTGAAGCGGGTGTTAGATGCTTTATTTATATCGATACTTTGGTTTTAGCAATAAATTCTATCTTCAAATTCATTCCCAGCCCGTCTGCAAGCCTTTTCAAAATCTTTATTGTCGGATTTCCAGAACCATTCTCTATTTTACTTATATCTGATTGAGCAATTCCGGTTGCATCGGAAAGTTGTTTTTGAGTAACATTACTCAATTTTCTGGCATCAATTAATGAACTGATAAGGTCATATTCCGGTTCAAGAGATTCATATTCCTTTCTGAAAGTTTCATCTTTCATTTGTTCTTTTAATGCCTCTGTTAATGTCATTTCTTTCCTCCTGCCTCCAGATTTCTATTCAAGTAGTCGGTTCGATAGTCTTTTGCCCTTTGTATTTCTGAAGGTGGTGTTTTTTGAGTTTTCTTTCGAAAACCATGCGTTATGATTATCTTCTTTTCAATAATAAAGAAATACAAATGCCTTACTATATTGTTACCTTGAATTGTTCTTAACTCAAATATACCGTCATCAATGTGCTGGGAATATGGCAATCTTAATTCATTCCCTTTATTTTCCAGTAATCCTAAATCACGAAATACTTTAGCTTTCAGCTTGACTTCAAGCGTATTTATAAAATCTAAACTTGGTTTTTCACCTGCTTTTGTTTCATAAAATTCAACAATCCAATTATTTGCCATATCTGAATTTAATTATATTGGTTATATCCTATATTTGTCAAGATGATTATTTTATCACAAAAAGGTATTAGGTAGGCGGAATATCAAAATGGTTCCTCAATGACAAATTTCTTATCTTCTTAATGCTCGATACTTTCTAAAATACAAATTAACGCGGATTTTAGATTAAATTGTATTTTTATTCTTTTTCCACGTTATATAATCTTTTTTTGCCTTCATATCTTTTAGCTTATTCCATGCCGCTAAAGCCGCTTCTCTTGTTGCATTTTTTTCATTTGCCAGATAATCGCTGATGAAGTTATTAAATTTACAGGATGGAATTTGCGGAAGCTTTCCTTCCATTTTGTTTAAACGAATATATTCACAAATGACATCATTATACGTTATTTTTTCACCATGGGACAGTTTATTTTCAATCCATCGATTAAGCCAATATTTTGCCCCTGATTTCGGTTTTAATCCCGGAATCCGTTTATCCATCTCACTGTGTATGAATTCCCATGTTTCTTTTTTGTTGCTAAAATTTTCAACATAAGTATGACTATTCAATATGTCTCTATTCCGGCTTTTACTTCGATAACTATTCTGTTTATTTACTGTTCCGGTTTCCAAAAAATGAATAATCATCTCTTCAAGCTGATCCTTTCGTATTTTTGAATCAAAAGGAATTTCAAGCGATTTTGCTAATGCTTTGAGTTCACTCATGTACCAATATTTATTCTCGAATTCTTTTATTGTCATAAAGTCTTTTGTTTATGTGCCGTAATTATTGGGAACCTCTAAAAACTTCAGTTTTGGACAGTTTCCTTAGATTTAATTTGCGATGTTTTGTTTAAGTTATTATGACATAAAGACTTAAACAAAACTCGTCGGGCATCTCTAAAAATCTAACCGAGTTTTTAGAGATGCCCAATATACGGACTTTCTGCTTCCAATAATACTTACACAATAGGTGCTTTTTTAACTTTTTCAAGTGTATTTGGGTCTGTCACTCGTAGAAATTCTCTATTATTTATTTTTAGAATATTTCCTGATACACTAAATGATATTACCGTACCATCATATGATGTATAGTTATTACCTGAATAAGTACCGGCAAAAGATTTTCCCACTTATTGGAATCTACGGCATAAACTTTTCCATCAAGAAAATAATAGCCGATATGATATCCGCTTTCAAACCATGCACTACCATTAAGATTATTATTTCCATTATTATTGACAGTGGTATTGTCCTTTTTATTATTTGGTTGTGGACAACCTGTAATTAAAACTACTGCACTAATCATTATAATTAATGCACCAATCGTTTCTGCTTCATTTCGACCTTCCTTCTTGCAATGTCCTTTTTCATTGCAATTATTTTTATTTTTTTCGTCGAAAGAATGTTTTGATTGGTTCCGCACCTGCCTGCCGTAGGCAGGTCAATCTAACGGGCGGCGGATAAGCTGCAAGAAGCGAGAAAGCCTTTAGGCTTTTGAGCTTCGCAGTCAGCTTAATCCGCATGTTGGACGGCGCTGTGCGCCGGACGACAGGCGGAGCTCCGCCGCCCGTTGAACGGACGCGCAGCGTCCGTTCAACATTGTTTTGTGCTGCAAGGGCTTTGCGAGCGAACAAAACTATGCTTTAGCTAATTTAAGTTTATAATTTCCGACAGGAACTTTCAATTGTTGAAAATAGTCAAAGCCCTTGTCCGCACGAAAACTGAGTTATGCGCTCCCACTTTCTTCCCGTTCATGATGATTTCTTACTCTATCTTGTAACAACAGCTTCGATTTTTGTGTTAACAAAAGGACACATTTTCTTTTATCGGGTCATTATTTTTTCCTATGGCATTTGATCTATAATCATTAAATCTTAATCAAATTTATATATACTTAAACACTGAGATGTTAAACAATTATCAAATTGAAAATTCTGTATAACTTTTTCAATTTCATCAAACGTATAACTCTTATTATTATGATGAGGGCATATTTTTACTGATAAATCGGGATCGACTGTACATACACATTTTGGGAATAAGCATGGAAAAGGTTGTTTATTATTTTCCATGTACTTACTGAATACTTTATAATAATTACCTACATTTCCCCAATTATCTTCTATAACACTAGAAAAAATATCATCTCTTAACTTCTTATCCATACCAAATATTGTTGTTTTATATTCTTTGAAACTAGTTGGAAGAACAAGTGGTTGCCATCTAATATTATCAAATTGCTCTCTTAATTTATTTGACAATACATACTGTCTTTTTTTTAAATAATCTGCGTCCAAAAACATATTACCATCAATAATTACACCATTTCTTCGTAACAAATCTACTTTGTCTAAGTATTCATCAAATTTTTTGTTACCATAAATATCTTGATCATATATTGTTATTACAATTTTGCTTAAACGTAAATCAAGTATTTGTTCTAATGTAAACTTATCAAATATATTTCCATTGGAAAAAATTTTTATTGTAGTGACTTTATTTAATTGCTTAATTAGATTCTGCAAATCTTCTCTTACAGTTGGTTCTCCACCTGAAATAGCAATACGTTTTATTTTATTTTTCTTTATGAAATTAATTAATGGATTGATATCCGTTTTTTCTATCTCATCAAATTTAACCTTTTTATCAAAAGCATCATTATAACAAAAATAACAGTGTTTGTTGCATCTAAAGGTTACCCTGTATATTAAATCATTCATTCGTATTTTGCCTCATAATATCCTGTAAATTTTAAATTTGTAGTATATTCAACTTCAATTGGTTCGCAATAACTAATAATAGGATTATAATAAAACTGCCTTATTAACATAGCATGTGTTACAATAATTACTTTTTTATATTGATTATATTTCTTTATTACATTATTTGCTCTGAAAGCTAAATGATCCAATGATTCCCAATAATATTTACATTTATCTGAATGTACTCCTTTAAACATATGAAATTCTTTTTCAATATCTTTTTCCAATTCTAAATTGAAAGGATCATAATCAATTTCACATTCCCACTCTCTTAAATCTGGTTCAATAATTATTTTTTTATTTAAAAAATGACCTATAAATAATGACGTTTCAAGTGCTCTAGTATATGGTGAAGATATTATAATGTCCGCATCCTCCAATGCTTTACAATGAGAAGCTTTTTCTGCTTGCATTTCTCCATTAATTGATAAAGGTGCTATATTTTTTGATATTTTATGTAGATCAATTGATTTTAGGCAATCATAATCTGGCTCTCCATGTCTTACAAAAACTATATTCATTTTTCCTCCTTATATACCATATCATCACGAACACAACTAATTTTATATTTTTTATTTTTAAGTAAGCTATATTTTAATATACATTCAAATAAAGATTTAGCAAGTACGTCGATTTGCTCATTGTCTAAAAAGACTGACGTTGGATATGATTTCATTGCACCAATTGCTATATTTGTGCCGGGAACGATATAACTTCTTGATGATGTAAAATAAAATGTTATTTCATTTTTTAAGCATTTTTCAAGCAAATAGTTACTAAAATCAATATTATACTGTTTTATAAAACTTACTTGTTCTTGTGATAACGCTTTTATGTCATCAAAATGTTTTATACATATATTATCTGGTAAAAGTAAAAATAATGTTGCAAATCCTTGTGAATTTTCATTTAACAAAAAAATATTCTGGTGTTTTTTAATGATATTTTTAAATCTAGTTGTAGATGTTAACAAGGTTGCTAATATATATTGAAAACCTTCAATACCCAAACTCTTTAAGCTTGTTAAAGCAGACACTGCACCAGTTGAAGATCGTGATAATTCCAATGTAAAATCATAAGGATCATAATTTCCATATTTTAAATCTTTAATACTTGGCATTTCTTTTTTTGAAATAAGATTGAAATCATTTCTGTTTTTAACCATAAATAAACTTGAAACATATGGACAAAAACCAACTTTATGAAAATCGATTCCAAGTGAATCAGCATATTTAAATTGTTTTGTCTTTTTATTAATCAGTTTTATTTTTCGCAAAATGTTATTATCAATTTTTAAAGGATTATTTTTAAAATCATAAGAATTATAAAATAAATAAACCCATCCAATTACTGAATCAACATGGATATGTGGGATATAATCCAACTCATATTCATTTTTTATGTCCATTACAATATCTTTAACCTTTTTTATTGGATCAATAACTAACTCATTAGTATTTCCTCCATTTAAGTTTACGCCAAGAAACTTCTTACCAGCATTTAAATTTTCTTTTATGACACTAATCATTTTCTCAGTATTAATCTCACCATTTAAATTACAGTCAATTTCTATAGCAGATTTATAACCTATTCCTATCCAATCACAAACTTGGTAATGACACGGATGAGAAGTTTTAGTAGAAATTATAAAATATTCACCATTCAAGCCATCTTTTAAAACATTAGGATCAGCTTTATTTAATGCTATTTTAGAAGCATAAAGATTTGTTCCTTTACCTCCAAAAGTAAAGAAACCTCCAGATTTATTCCAATTCCATTTTATTAAATCACTTATATATTTGACAACTTCAAGTTCACTAGCAATTAAATAACCAGCGTAAGTATCTTGAGCAAAATTCGAATTATACATGCTTGAAAGTGTTGATGCAGCAAGAGCATCTAGATTAACTGGTGGAATAATATTTATCATTGTTCCTGGATTTTTCCAATTTGGAACATTTTGGAACATTTTTGATAGATACTTCATTGTTTCATCGTCATCCAACCCAATCTCCTGTAACTTACAGTTTTTTAAATATTCATAAAAATTAATATTATAATCTCCTTTAAAATAAGGATAATTGAAATTATATATATCACCAATATTTTTATCTAACAACTTTAGTTTGCTGGCAAAATTGTCTAAACTATTTAAACTATAATGTCCAAAAAGGTTTTCAATTTTTCTATTATAATTATTTTCCATACCATTTCACCTCAAATATTTTTTTACTAAAGAATTCAATAATGCTATCTGTGTTTTCAGAGAACCTTTTTTAAATAACAAAATGTTAATTTCTATACAATCAAGATTTAGAATTTTTTCAAATTGGTAAAATAAATGCTTATTTAAATTAATAGGATATTTTCTATAATATATGAATAAATATTTGATAAAAAAACTACGAACTCTAAGAGCAAAGTCGAACATATTTTCATCGTTAGACTCAATATAACTATCTAATCTAATTGTATATCTTTTAAGCCTGTCATTTAAAATTTCCAATCTTCTATTGATTAATTCATCTTGATAATCGATATGTACTAGTTTTCTTGGATATTCACCATACAATAAAATATTATAGTGATTATATATTCCAAGCAGTATTTCAAGTGAATCATAACAAACATTACCAAATAAATCACAATCCTGCCAACTATTATCTAAGATTGTTATGTCAAATGCAATATTGTGTTCTTTAATATAAAATTCTATTCTTTTAGCGACACAATCATTAAGATATATAGGATGCTTATCAATATTATTATATTTATCTAAGTTGATATTCTTGATAATTTCACGAGCTTTATTTTCGCTCAAATCATCAACTACTGCTATAATATCAATATCTGAATATTTATTATTAAATATAATTTTTTCAACAAACGATCCGTGAATAAAAATAGAAATTGGATTTACCTGACTTATTAAATAATTCTTTATAAAATTTATAGGTTTGGAATAGTCAATTAAATTCATTTAGCTGCTCCTTTTATAATAGCCAGTAGGGGCTGTAGTTCGTTGACCTTTTTTTTACCGTTGGTGTTTTGATTTATCAGGCAAAACAATTTTTTTATTTTCATAAAAAAGCGGTGGTGCATAGCCACCGTCCGTATAACTAACGCTTAACCTGCATTTGTGCCTTTGCCGATGCGAAGCATAAGGCAAAGTTGATGTGAAAGTTGCATT
>CALINC010000120.1 GCA_938045195.1 uncultured Treponema sp. | reverse complement strand
GTTGAAGAATATCTGGATCAGATTGATTTTAAAATAAATAAATTTAATTTAAGTGACATATTTGAGTATATGTCAGCTGAAAATTACAGTAAATTAATGGAAAAAATTTACGACAATGCTGAAAATAATGCCTTACTGGCATACTGGAACCTAATAGTTGAAAGAAATTCAGAAAAACTTGATTATAAAAAGACGGATAGCGAAATAGCAGTTACTGGAAAAGAAAAAAATGTAAACGGAAAAAAATATGAAAGGATGAAGGAGCTGGATAGGAAGCTTCATGAAAAGGATATGACATTTTTCTATACGGATTTTGTAGTGGAAAAGGTGATAAAAAATGGAAATAGTTAAAATGATATTTGTTCTGGCGGCTTTTATACTATTTTTCCTTCTGCTTAACAAGCTTGAAAAAAGTGAAAAACTTAATTCGGAATTTATAAGGAAGATTCTGCATATAGGCTCAGGAATTGGAGGACTGTCACTTCCTTTTATCTTTGAAAGAAAAAGTTCGGTTGTAATACTTGGAATAGTATTTCTTGTGTTGCTTGTCTCCATAAGGGCTATGAAACATAAGGTGACAGGATTTAAAAAAGTACTGGAAACAAAAAATAGGAAGACTTTAGGAGATATATACTTTATTATGAGTATTTTGGGATTATGGTTTGTTTCAAGTGATAATAAGGTAATGTATGCTCTTCCGCTTATAATTCTTATGCTTTCTGATGCCTTTGCGGCTCTTATAGGGGAATTTTACAGCAAGTATAAATTTAATACAGGATTTGGAACAAAGTCAGTAGAAGGATCTGTGACATTTTTTCTTACGACATATTTTATTTGCATAAATTTCTTTTTATTTTTCAGTAACATTAAAAGTATAAATATCGTACTTGTTTCACTGCTTTTAAGCATTCTTGCAATGATTCTTGAAATGATTTCGTGGAATGGGCTGGATAATATTTTCGTTCCGCTTTTCGTATATTTGTTCCTAAAATTAAACTTATATTTAACAGCAAGAGAACTTATGTATAAACTTTGGGTAATAGTTATGCTTCTTATAATTATAATATTAAATAGAAAAAAAACTACTCTTACAAAAGTTGCCCAAACTGCAAGTTTATTTTTCCTTTATATCGTTATGATTATAGGTGGAATAAAATGGGTTGTTCCGCCATTAATAATGTATCTT
Source organism: uncultured Treponema sp. (assembly GCA_938045195.1). Classification (GTDB taxonomy): domain Bacteria; phylum Spirochaetota; class Spirochaetia; order Treponematales; family Treponemataceae; genus Treponema_B. The sequence continues at coordinate 13,479 of CALINC010000120.1, read as the reverse complement.
GGCTATTATCATTTTACACCAAAAGTTAGAGGACAAGTTAAAGACTCGTTAAAAGGACTTTTAACAATAGCATTTACCACATCAATGTGGCTTGCATTAAGTATAATAATAGATAAAAATAAAATATTTTTTTCATGCAGTTTGTTTACAAACTGCATACAATATGCGATGTTTGCCGAAAGGCAAACTCGAAAGATAAACAGCGAGGCAGTATTTGTGCCGAACTGTTTATCATAACTCCCATAAATTATCAGTTTTTAGCTTTTATAGTTTGATCTACGGAACACTTTGCCCGTAAAAACGGCTTTATTTCAATACCTTTTCCGCGCTTAAATGAATGTGTTCCTGCCGGAAAGATAATCTCAATATTCATAATAAAAGGATTATGACCTTTAATATACTCTATGTCTTGTTCGGTAAGGAGTAGCACTTCCTCCTCTTCCTCTTCCGAAGTTTGCAGTTTAATTTCTTTTAGAAATTCCGGAGTTCCGCTTTCGGTATTGTTTGTTAATTTTACTTTTACGCCAATACCGATTGGGTTTTTATATTTGATTTTCAATTCAATTTCTTTAATGGATTGCACCGCCTGCTCTGAAATTTGCTCCCCGCCGGTATTAGAACGGTTTAAAAGGTCTTGAGTGCCGTTTATTTTTTTTAATAGTATATCTTTTTCAGCCTTAACTTTAAACGGAATTTCCAATAAAATATCTGTGCGTAGTTTTGTTTTTTCTATTGTGTCTATATCGCTTTTGTTAATACGCAAGCTGCTTAATGAAATATCATAAAAAAATTTAATATCGGTTTGTTCCGGTCTTAGTATCTTTGAAAAATCTATTTCTTTGGACGATTCGGGAATGACCTTGCCGTATTTGATAAGTTCATTTGTTGTGTCTGCATAAAATTCGTCAGGGAGCGGTTTAACGAATCCAAATTCTTCGAATGAATTTTCTGCTCCTATCAAAAATTCTTTTTTTTGCAAATTGTTTTTTTTATCGGTATAAGAAAAATACATTTTTCCCTTGAGTTTATTGCCTTTTCCTTCTAAGAAGTCGGAATTTAGGTAAAGCCGTGCTTTAAGTTCTTCAAAGGTTAAGCCTTTGTTTATTAATTCCGATAATTGACCAAATTCAAGATAGGAGTCTGCTTTTTCAGGAATTGAACCTGTAAAATGTTCCATACCGTCTGGGTTTATGTCAGCATATTCCCAATTAGGTGTAATATTAAATTCCCCGCCGAAAGAATATTCCTTGCCTATTTCAATATTTTTTATGGTAATAATGTTATCTTCATCGGAGAAATGTTGGAATTTAACTTTTACCGAAAAATCCATATTTTCGGCGGCTCTCGGTTCAAAATCGAAATTTTGTTTTTTAATTAACTCATTTTGCGAAAGATTTGATGCGAAGCGTTTTGTTTCATTGATACCAAAAGTATTTGATAAAATGGTAATATCTACATCGTTATCGGGCGGTAACTTATTTTCCAAATTGAGTTGTATACTTAAATCGGTAAAATGAATACGTTTAACCCATTTTTTTAAATCTTCAGGGATCGGCTGCTCTGTTTTATAAGAAAATTTTACATTTTCAGGCATTCCTAATTTTACATATCCTAATTTTTTTATAGCTATGTCAAATTCGGCGGTACCTTTTTCCGCATATAAATAATGAGCATTTTGAATAGTAAGCCCAATATTGCCCGATATTTTTATGCTGTTTTTATTCATGGTCTTACCGTTTAAAGAAGTTGTGTTTCCGCTTAAAGCCAAATTCAAACCTACTCCGTTTTTTTGTTCTTGTGAGATGTTTAATTTTGAATAATCAACCTCGAAGCCCGTCCATTCATCGGGGAGCAATTTATTAATAATTATTTCCCCATCCGAAATTTCTGCTTCTTCAAATTGTGCATCTCCCGAAGAAAGTGAAAGGGGCAAAATAATATCGTCTATTTTATGATCCGCTATGTTAAAAGTGATACCCCAAGCCTCTCTTATACGTCCTTGAAATTTCGTTTCTATTACAAGTTCTACCGAAGCTGACGCGGGACCGGAGACTTTGGATTTAATAATAAATTTTTCAGGTTTATTGATTGTTTTCCCTGAAAGATCCAAAATATTGGGAGTTGAAGTTCCTGCCGAACTGAGTGTTTCACCGCCTGTAGTAATCAATTCCAGTTCTGTAATTTCCAAGTTAATTTGACTATTATTTGTTGAAGTAGAAAGAATTAATCTTGTATCAGTATCAAACGTTGCTTTATTAAACGGCATATTAATGAGCAGTTCAATCGGCGGAAGAGTATTTTCTCCCGAAACCGGTTTAGGAACATTTAATTCTTTGCGTCGTTGCAAACCGCCGTATAAATGATCTTGAATAAATTCTAAATCTATCTCTTTGGAGATTTTTTCAGGTTTTTGAAGCTTATATGTTCTTTTTTCTAATGAGGAGGACATTATTTTTTTAGCTTCATTTAATACGGTAAAATTATCCGCCATATTTAATTCCAAATCTGTGATTGGGTAGCGGATTAACATATTCATAGTATCGTCTTTTGTGTAATCTAAAAAAGTTGCTTTTGAGAACATACCGGTCTGATTAATTTGATCTATAACCATTTTCGGAGAGAAAAAATCATCGGGGTTAAAAGTTCCGCTTCCTGCCGCCATATTGAATTCCGGCGAGGCTTTTATTTTTATTGCACGAAAAAATGGCTTACACGATATTGCCGAAACTGCAAAAACAACAAAAAGTATTAAACGAAAATGCTTCATATTTCCTCCAAAAAAGTTCTTTTATGCACTACATGTAAAAAAGTGCATACAATAAACAAAGTTTGCCCAAGGGCAAAGCCGAAGATAAGAAGCGAGGCGGATTTCCGCCTAGCGGCTTATCGTGTCTCCAAAAAACTGTTTGAAAGAATTATCATATTCTTGAAAACGGTTTTTAGTTGTGCCGTATCGCACATAACATACAAAGTTTTGCACATTAGTACAAAACAGTCATATTTTTAATTTCATCAAAGACATTATAGCAAAATACTTTTAAAAAAACAAGATAGTATGGCTTGCTTGATTTACTGCCAAAGCCCAATTTCTGATAGGCATTGTCCGCAGTTTACTCGCATTCCGTATCGCCATATACATTACCTTGTAGATTGACTCGTCATCAATAAAAATAACATAAAATTTTGACAATAAAAATAACCTGTCTTGACATTACATATAATAAAAACGTAAACTATTATCATCTATGAATAAGCACTCGCATATTATAAAAATATTCTATGGAGTAGTTTTCTTTTTATGTTGTTTTCCCATTTTTCCGGATAGTTTAGACACCGGTTTAGAGAATGCCGTATATTCCAATTCAAAAAAAAATTTTTTTTTGATACATACCTCCATAGCACCTAATTTGTGCATCGGTTCAGGTTTTGAGTATGTGTTTCAAGAATACAATGATATTTTAAGCAGACTTGACTGGCCGTTTTTACCGGCAGCAGGTATTTCAGCAAATGCAGAATTATATGTGATTGACAAGTTTCATATTGCTTTCAATGCGTCTTTTTCCCTGCCGCACCGCACCGGCAAAATGCAGGACAGAGATTTTACGAATAAAACCGATAAGACTATTATTACACATTTTTCGGAACATACTTGTACACTTGAAAAAGGATTGGAATGGTGTGCTTTTGCAGGATGGATGGGACTGCTTGCAGAATATACAAATTGGGGAAATAGAATTGCGATTTATGCGGAACCTTGTATCGGTGTTAGATATTATTTTCATCGATGGACGGCTTCAGACGGATATTTACAATATGCAGAAAACGGTAATGCCGTAACAGCCGATAGTCCTAAAATAGTGTATAAAGGTAAAGCAGCGTCATACAGCCAAAAATTTATCTTACCCAATATAGGCATTTTGTTTAAATTCGATTTACCAAAAAAATGGTATATTAAAAATTTGCTTCAAGTTTGCCCGCAAGTTTTGGCAGATTGTAACGATATTCATTACGGAAGAGATAGAACATTTAATGATATTTTTAATGATAGAGGCTTTTCGTTTCATTTTAATTTTTATGTTGAAAAAAATGTAAAAAAAACGCTAAGTGTTTTTCTCTCGGCAGATTATACATCGGTTGTTTCTTATACCGGTCTTTCTCTTGTAAAAAGAACATCGACGGGACAAATATCGAGTGCGTCGCCTGAGGGTTCGGCAGGGACATCTCTTTATGCTTTAAATTTTAAAATGGGCATTGTTTTAAAATTCGGTTATGAAAAATAAAAAAGCCCGAACTATTAAAACATAGATCGGGCAGCTTTATTGGGAGGTTTATATTTTTACCAATTTTCTTGCCTTAAAACATAATCGTTAAAACCGTTTTCTTTTAAAACCGTTTTTACTTTATCCAAATCGTACGGGCTAATGCCGTATAAAACAACCCTTAAATGTTTATCATGTTTTTCATACGCGGGGTCAAATCCTATTTTGCGAAGTTGAATGACAAGCCGCATTGCATTTTCTTCACGCGTAAAAGAACCTAACTGAATTCTCCAAAGTTCTCCCGCAGTTTCAGATGCTATTACAGGAATATAGATAGGTTCTTTTTTTTGCTCATACGTATATGTATCAGTCTGTGCAGACATACCCGCCGATTGTCCGGTATAAGAGGCAGCCGGAGCGGGATAGTTTTGCGGTTGAGGAGCCCGTTGAGAATAATCGGTATTTTGCGATGAGTTTACGGCAGGGGCAGTTTCTTGTGCGGACTGCGGCGTGTATTGAGTACTTGTTTGCGTAGCCGACGGTGCCGTGTATTGATCATTTGCTTGCGGAGCCGTTGTTGCCGTATATTGAGTACTTGCTTGCGGTTCACCTTGACCTTGATATGTGTTTTGGTTTTGTATTTCGAAAGCGGTTTTATCATTTAGATCAATTCGTCTTAGGGAAACGCGCGTAACACCTCGTGAAAGCATATCTAAAGAAGCCGCTGCCGCCTTGGATATATCTATTTCTCTGTTGCCGACAAAGGGACCTCTATCATTAATCCGTACAATTACTTTCTTCCCGTTTTCAAGATTTGTTACTTCAACCATAGTACCGAAAGGCAGTGTTCTATGCGCTGCAGTATAAGCATTCATATCAAAGATTTCACCGCTGGCAGTCGGTCTTCCGTTAAAGGCTTCGCCGTAATATGAAGCATAAGTTTCAGGACTGATTATATCACTTTGAGCAAAAATTAAGCTTGTTAAACAAACAAGTGCAATCAGCGTTATTATAAATCGTTTCATTTATTCCTCCCGAATTGTAAACGTATACTGTAAATATCGGAAGAATAAAAAATAACATTAGTTAAGATTTTGATTAAATATGGGGCATCTTTTAAAGACACCCCATTAACCGATTTCTTTTACATAATTATTTAGCCGAAATCGCAGCCATAGTAATATAATTATACGGCTTATTGAAATGCGGCAAAAAGAATATATCCAAGAGTTTTAACTTGTCGATAGTTACTTTTTCTTGAATTGCCAACGAGAACAAATGTATACCCATTGACATATCATACGTAGAAGCCATTTGCGCTCCTATAATAACACGTGTTTTTTTGTCATAGACAATTCGCAATTTTACAGGAGGATTATCCGTTTCCATAAATTCCGCTTTTTGCACATCGGTAAAATCGGTAAAGGCTACGTCAAGCCCCAGTTTTGTTGCCCGCTCTACGGAAATACCTGTGGACACCATTTTTAAATCGTAAATATTTATTCCGTTGGAACCTTGTACTCCGATACTGTCTAAAGCAATTCCGGAAGCATTATGCGCTGCGACAATTCCGCTTCTTACGGCATTTGTAGCAAGTGCAATATAAGATGTGCCGCATATAGAATTATCAAAAACAGTAGCACAATCGCCGATTGCATATACATCTTTTATGGAAGTTTCTTGTTTGGCATTAACCAGATATGCGCCGTTTTTAAAAGTTTCAAGGTCGTTTTTGCCGAGTTCTGTATTAGGTCTAAAACCTATACAAACGATAACCATATCGGCAGGATATTCCCCCTTATCGGTTATAACGGCTTCCACCTTCGTTGTCCCTTTTAATTCTTTTACCGGTTGATTATATTCAAGTTTGATGCCATGTTCTTTTAGATTTTTATCCATCATCGCACAGAAAGGTTCATCATAATAGTTTGCAAGGCTTCGGGGCATTGCATCGATGAGGGTTACATTTTTTTCGTGCCGTTTAAATGCCTCTGCAAGTTCCACGCCTATATAACCGGCTCCTATAACTGCAATATTTTTTATTGCGGGATTTTTAAGTTTTTCGATAACCTCTTGTGCATTTTGAAAAATCTTAACTTGCTGTACATTTTCTAAATTCATTCCTTTTATGTTAGGTATAATGGGTAGAGAACCTGTTGCAAGAATCAATTTGTCATAGGTTTCTTCTATTTGTTTTTCGCCTTTTATGGAGCCATACACCGTTTTTTTCTTAAAATCTATGCGGGTAATTTCGGCTTCCATTGTAACCTTTGCACCTTTTTGTTCCAGTTTTTCTTTGCTGGAATAAAAAAGCCCGTCAGAACCTTTAATTTGGTTGCCTATCCATAATGCCATACCGCAGCCTAAAAAGCTGATGTTGGTATTCCTGTCAAAGACGACCACTTCATTTTCTTTTGATAAATCGGTTAAGAAATTTATTGCGGCAGTTCCCGCATGATTTGCTCCGATTACTACAATTTTACTCATATTTAACTCCTGTTTTATTTTATGGAAACGGTTTGTATTCGTTTACCAGAGTGATACTTGAAATAATTTCTTTATCTTTTGCCATTTCTTTTGCAACCGTAACCGCTTTGTCTATTGCACTATGATTATCGGCTACACCGTGCAGAATAAGTTCGTTACCGGTAACGTCAGCCTCAAGGAAATAGATTTGCAGTTTAAGTTCAAATGAAATATGATTAACTATTTTTTGTGCAAGCAAAAGTTCTTGAATTCTTTTTTCACCCAGAATAACTTCATCATGTGAAATAGTTTTTTCAATACCGAATTTGATAATTTCTGCCGCTGTTTTTGCTTCTATACAGCCCGTATTTATAACCATATTGTATTCTGAAGCGTCTTCGCTGACGGTATTAAAAAAAGCCCTGTGGAAACCGTCACGGTTATTGTCACTTTCTTCCATTAGGTCTTTTGCTTTTTTTTCAGACCGGTTAAATTCATTCATAATTCTTGCGATGCGTATATTATCTGCGGCAACCAACCGTACCGAATAAAGACCGGGAACGTCTCGTAAAATTGCGAACCCGCCTCTTCCTATAAAAATACAGTTTCCTTTTGCCGCATGCTCATAAACGGCTTCCCGTAAATAATCAAAATATGAATCTCTATCCCTCGAAAGAGATGCCCAAAATCCCGGCTTACGCTCATCATATTTTTGTAATTGTCCTGTTGAAATCCCCCTGTTTATTAAATCTTGTTCTAAAGATTTTCTATCTATAAAATCATATTTTAAAATCTGCGCTAATTCTTTTGCGGTTTCATCGCCGAAAGACGCAATTTTACGCGAAATCGTTATAATAGCCATAAAAGCCTCCCATTGAAATTAAAAGTTCTTTATTATAGAATAAACCGAAATTCAATATATGTCAAATGGAGAATTACAAATTTATGAAGAAAAATGAAAAAATTTTATGGGAAACCGTATCTTCCGCCGAAATTTTTAAAACGCGGGTATGTACCGTTTGCGAAAAACAAAGCATCTCGCCCGACGGCGAAAAAAAAACTTTTACTTCATTAAAGGCTCCGAATTGGGTGATAGTAGTACCCGTTCTTAAAAATAAAAACGGTGAAGATAATTTTATAATGGTTAGACAGTGGAGGCATGGGGCAGAAAGGCTTTTTACCGAATTTCCGGGGGGTGTAATTGATGAGGGAGAAAATCCTGAAACGGCGGCTATGCGGGAACTAGCCGAAGAAACCGGAAAAAAGGTTATAATTCTTAAACTTTTGGCAGAACTTTCGCCGAATCCTGCAATTATGGAAAATATATGCTATATTTTTTATGCCGAGGTCAGTGAGAATACGGCACTACAAGATTTGGATGAAGATGAATTTGTAGACGTTTTGAGTATCCCAGTAAAAACAGTTATACGCGATATGGGTTTGCCCTCTTATTCTCATGCAATTATGAATGCGGCATTATTTTTGTATGTTAAAGAATTTTATTTATAATACCAATATACACGAGAAAATATAGATTTTATCGATATTATGTTGATTTTTCAGCGATTATCGGGTATTATGAAAGCATGGCTATACGAATTTATTCTCTCGGGGCAGCCGAGGAAGTAACGGGTTCGAAACATATTCTTGATGTAGACGGACATAAATATTTAATTGACTGCGGGGCTTTTCAAGGTAAACGCGCCGAAGCCGATAGAAAAAACAGAGAATTTAATGTTCCTGTTGATGAATTGGAGGCGGTTATTTTAACACATGGGCATTATGACCATTGCGGACTTTTACCGCTTTTGACCGTACACGGGTTTACGGGCAATATTTATGCAACACCCGCAACGAGGGATATTGCAAACCTCGTTATGATGGATTCTGCCCGTATTCAATCGCGCGATAGAGAATTCCTTGCAAAACAAGCTGCAAAAAAAGGCGAGGCATTCAGCTGGCAACCTCTTTTTGATGAAACCGATGTCATTAAGACAATAGATTTAATTGTAACGGTTTCATATCACCGTCCAGTATGGATAGGCGAAGGCGTTAAGCTCGAATTTTTTGATGCCGGTCATATTTTGGGTTCTGCGATAGCATTTATTACTGCAAAAGATGCTTCCGGTAAAGAAGTAAAAATTGCTTTTACCGGCGACTTGGGCAGGTGCGGAAAACCGATTATCCGCGACCCCGACCTTATTCCTCAAGCGGATTACATTGTTTTGGAAAGTACATACGGCAACCGCCGCCATGAGGGTACCGATAATGCTTTAAGCATTCTTGCAGAAAAAACAAAAGAGCTTATCGCTCAAAAAGGCAAGATGATTATCCCTGCGTTTGCCGTAGAACGCACACAGGAAATTGTCTATTATTTTCATCTTTTGGCAGATAAAAAAATTATTCCCGATATTCCCATTTATGTGGATTCGCCTATGGCTGTTAATGCAACCAGCATTTTTCAAGTTCACCCTGAGTGCTATGATATGGAAACACATCAGGCTTTTTTAACACACCATAAAAATCCTTTCGGCTTTAATTCGCTTAAATTTATTACAAGTGTTGCAGAATCAAAACAATTAAATGAAATCGACGGCCCGATGATTATTATCAGTGCGGACGGTATGTGCGAATTCGGACGGATTACGCACCATCTGGCAAACAATATAGAAAAACCGTCAACCAAAATAATGCTTGTCGGCTTTATGGCTGAGAATACCTTGGGAAGACGGCTGCAAAACAGAGAACAGGAAGTAAAAATATTCGGCGAATGGTATCAAGTCCGTGCGGAAATTTTACAGATAAATGCTTTCAGTGCGCATGCGGATTATTTTGAGGCTGCACAGTGGCTTAAATCTTTAGAAACTTCGCATTTAAAAAATATTTTTTTAGTTCACGGTGAACCTGCGGCGCAAAGGTTCTTTACCAATTATCTTAACGATAATAATTTTAAAAACGTACAAATAATAAAATACGGTGAGGTTTACGAATTATAGTCTATTATGAAAAAGATTATTACGGGTTTTCATCCTATTGAAGAAATTTTGCGTGCCGAAAAAATGCGGCGTGAAAAAAATGAAAAGAAAACTGCTTATTTTGAAATTCTTTATTTTAAAATAGGACCTAGAGTAAAAAAAATTTTAGAAATTGCTGAGGATTTAAAAATAACGGTAAGGCTGGAAGAAAAGCAAACTCTTGATGAATGCACAAAACATTTGCCTGAGCAGTTAAAAGACCATAGGGGTATTGTTTTAATTTTAGAATCCGATGAGGAAGATAAAAAAATCTCTATAGAAGAATTTTGTGCAAAACTTTTTCAAAAAGAAAAAGCCTTTGTGGCAATCCTCGATTCAATTACCGACCCTCATAATATCGGCTCAATTGTACGCAGCGCAGACCAATTTGCTATTGACGGAATAATTGTGCCGGAAAATAAAAGCGCAGGGGGGGGAGAAATTATCGCTAAAACAAGTGCCGGTGCTTCCGCATGGATTCCGGTAGTAAGTACGGCAAACCTTGTCCGCACGGCAGAAAAACTTAAAAAAGACGGCTTTTGGATTTACGGCGCAGATGCGGGCGGTACGCCTGTGTCTTCAGTAAACTTTCCTAAAAAAGTTGCTTTAGTTATGGGCAACGAAGGATCGGGGATAAGCCGCCTTTTGGAAAACACCTGTGATGAAATTATTTCGATACCCGTGCAGGGCAAACTTGATAGTTTAAATGTTTCCGTTGCGGCAGGAATTCTTTTTTATGAAATTTCAAGAAAAATTGAGTGCAGCAAATAGAAACTTCTTCTAAGTAGAAGTACCCCATAGTACCCGTATTATAAATCAACACCCCCGATGCAGAGCGTACGTTGCGCAGCAACAGGGCATTAAACCCTCCGCACGAATAAATAAGTAGGCTCATTTATACTTGGGTTTGATTTAATGTGAGGAAATGCACCGCCTTGTAATGGATAAAATAATCATATATAATAGGTAACTTATATTGAATAAATTTAGGAGATTTTATGGCAAAAAAGATCGTAATTGCTTTGGGCGGAAACGCATTAGGCAACAATTTGCAAGAACAGCGTAAGGCTGTTAAAATTACGGCGAAAGCAATCGCAGATTTGGTTCAAGAAGGACATACTGTTGTTGTTTCGCACGGGAATGGACCGCAGGTAGGACTGATTCATTTAGCAATGTCGGAGTATCACAAAATTGATAAGAAAACTTCGGAACCGGAGCTTGCAGTTTCGGTTGCAATGAGTCAGGGATATATAGGTAATGATTTGGAAGCAGCTTTACGGGAAGAGCTTTTAAACCGCGGAATAAATAAACCTGTTGCAACTTTAATTACTCAAGTTGTTGTAGATTCTAAAGATCCGGCTTTTTCAAAACCGACAAAACCGATTGGAAGTTTTATGACAAAAGAAGAAGCCGATATGTTAATAGAACGCGGTGAAAATGTTGTAGAAGACGCAGGACGCGGATACCGCAGAGTTGTCGCCTCTCCTAAACCGATTGACATCGCTGAAATTGAAAGCGTGCGGGCATTGACAGATGCGGGGCAGGTTGTTATTACCTGCGGCGGCGGCGGAATACCTGTCATTAAACGGAATAATTACTTGTGCGGAGTTCCGGCAGTAATTGATAAAGACTTTGCCAGCGCAAAGTTGGCTCAGCTTTTACATGCCGACTGTCTTATTATCTTGACAGCTGTAGAAAAGGTCGCTATCAACTTTAATAAGCCTGACCAAAAATGGCTTTCAGAAATTTCGGTTGCAGAAGCAAAAAAATATATTGGAGAAGGGCACTTTGCTCCCGGTTCCATGCTGCCTAAAGTACAGGCTGCGATTCAATTTGCGGAATCCAATAAAAACGGTTATGCACTGATTACACTTTTGGAAAAAGCAAAAGATGCAATTAACGGCAAATCGGGAACAATAATTAAGGCATAATATTCCGCGTCCTATTGGCATCGTTTTTTGCCAATAGACTTTTGTTAAATTTTGCGGTATTATAAACGGTAAATAATTTCACAGTAAGGAGAAAAGGAATGAAAATATTAGTTATTAACTGCGGGAGTTCATCACTTAAATATCAGTTGATTGATATGACAAATGAAGACGTTTTGGTTAAAGGACTTGTAGAACGCATCGGAATTGAAGGTTCAAGAATTAAGCATGAAAAAAAAGGTATGGATGCTGTCTTAATTGAGGAAAAAATGGACGATCACAAAAGAGCAATCCAACTTGTTCTTGAAGCTCTTGTAGACAAAAAGCATGGAGCGGTAAATTCTATGAGCGAGATTTCGGCTGTCGGACACCGCGTCGTTCACGGCGGCGAGGAATTTAATAAATCCGTTTTATTAACCGATCAAGTTATGGCGGGAATAAAAGAATGTATCGACCTTGCTCCGCTCCATAACCCTGCAAATATTATGGGAATTGAAGCATGTAAAGCTCTTATGCCTGATACCCCTATGGTTGCAGTTTTTGATACGGCTTTTCATCAAACAATGCCTGCGGAAAATTATATGTATGCACTGCCGTATGAATATTACGAAAAATATAAAATCCGCCGCTACGGTTTCCACGGAACTTCACACCGCTTTGTTTCTGCAAAAGCTGCCGAAATGCTTAATAACAAAAGTGCAGATTTTAAAGTTATCACCTGTCACCTCGGTAATGGTTCCAGCTTGGCAGCCGTTAAAGGCGGAAAATGTGTAGACACGTCTATGGGATTAACCCCACTTGAGGGTCTTGTCATGGGAACCCGCTCAGGCGATTTAGATCCTGCAATCTTGCCCTTTATTATGAATAAAGAAAAACTTTCAGCAGACGAAATGAGTAATGTTTTAAACAAAAAATCCGGTGTTTTCGGAATTTCCGGAGTAAGCAGCGATTTCCGTGATATAGAAAAAGCTGCCGGTGAGGGTAATAAGAGAGCCGCTCTTGCACTGGAAGTGTTTTGCACACGGGTTAGAAAATATATTGCCGCTTATGCCGCTCAATTAGGCGGGGTAGATACACTGGTCTTTACTGCGGGCATAGGCGAAAACTCCATAGAACTTCGTGAAAAAATCTGCTGCGGTTTGGAATTCTTAGGTGTCGAAATTGACAGCGCAAAAAATAAGGTGCGCGGAAAAGCTGTAGAAGTAAACAAAGATTCTTCCAAAGTAAAAATTTTGGTAATTCCCACCAACGAAGAATTGATGATTGCAAAAGACACGATGAGTTTGATTAAGTAATTATCGGTGCATGGTTAGTAATTGGGAATTGTTTGTTTTAAATAAAGTTTTATTCCCAATTACGGCTTATCTCGGTACCTGCTAAAAACTTCAATATTTAGCAATGGGATATTCATACAATAGTTTGTGTACAAATATTTTTTCGCGTCTTCACCATTCATTTTTATAAGTTTAGAGTCTAAAGGAATTTCAATATTGTATTTGCTATATGAAAGATAGTATGTATTATCGATATAAGCCAATCCGACGGGCAAAAAATAAAGCATATCGTTTGTATTTTTCGATGGAAAAACGGTAATATGACCGTCATTTATTACGGACAACAACTCTTAAAAATATTAAGAAACAAAAGGTTCCTTGTTTAAATTTTATTTTAGAGGAACAGCAATAACTCTAACAATAATACAGAGCGTTTACATTTTTCTATTCGCACTTCCAATCTTTTATCGTTTTCTTCCGTTCATCAAAACTTGCACCGACTAAAATAATTTTTTTTCCGCATGCGGCATATTTGCCC
>CALINC010000119.1 GCA_938045195.1 uncultured Treponema sp. | reverse complement strand
GACGCAGAGCGTATGTTGCGCAGCAACAGGGTATTAAACCCTCCGCACGAATAAAATTTAATAAGGGAAAATTATCCCTAACAGGAATGAAACCGGAGAAATTCTATGAAGAATATAGAAAATAGTTTTTTAAGAGGTAAATTATAAAAGCGAAACATATTTTAAATATATTTATTTTACTTCTCTTTTGTTTAAGCAATGCTTCGTGTTCCGGAAAATATGACGAAACTGAAGAGAACGTTTTAATTGAGGCTATGTATGCGGGTAATTTTTCACAAATTCAAAATCATAGTGCGGCAGCACTAAAAAAACTGCAAAATACCGGAGCAGGTTCCGTCTATTATGCGGGCTTATATTTAAAAGATTCAAACTTTTGGGAAAACGGAAAAACTGCAAAACTATATTTTAAATACGCTTCAAAGCATTCACCCTTCCCTTATAATATACTTGCAGAAGAAGAAGTATATGAACTTTCTTCAAACGAAGAAAAATTAAAAATAATTGACGGCCTCTTAAAGACTGAAAATCTTTCACCCGAAAAAAAAGAAAATGCCGTATACCAGCGAAGGAGACTTTTACTTCTTCTTAACCGATTTAATGAAGAAAAAGATATTTCTCTTTCGGAATATTGTTCCTCAATACAACTCGATACGGAAACCGCAGAAGTTTTAAAAAAATTAAAAAATCAAAATAAAGATCCTACACTAAACGATTTTTTCAATTTAACTGAAATCCGTGTTTTAACTTTTCAAAAACAATATCAAAAAGCATGGCAAATGTTTAAACCGTTTATCGAAAACGGGGCATATCCCAAACAAAGAAGGGTTTTATCGGATATGGGAAAAGCTGCCTTGTACGGCTCTGAAAACTATTCAGAAGATGCCGAACTATTTGAGCAAAAACTTATTGAGCTTGAAACCGTAAATGACGAAAACACGGTTAAGAAAAATATCGATGAAAAAACACTGTTAAGCGAAAAGTATATATTTGCATTTTACGCCGCCAAATTATATTTAAAAATTGCAAAACAAACGGATAAAGCGGTAGAGTTTTTTAAAAAAGCTGCAAAATATGCACCTTCATCGGAAGACTTTGATAATGCGCTCTGGAACGTTTTAGAAACACTTAAAACAAAATCGTTTACATTATTTTTTCAAGAATTATGTGCTTCCGCGTCTCTATGGAAAAACGCATATATTTATGAAGATCTTGCAGCATACGCCTGTATGCATCTTACTGCGGCTAAAGACTGGACCAATTTAAAAAAATTATATAACGCAATTACAAAAACAAATTTAGCCGAAGCCCAAGCAAGACTCTCTTATATTCTGGCACGTTCAAATACACTCTCAAGCGGAGAAGAAAAACAACTTTTAACCGCTGCTTTTGAAAAAGACCATGATTTTTTTTACTACAAAGTTATGGCGGCATACCATTTGGGGCTTCCGGTAACCGCTTCCGTTTATGCTAAAAAAGTACCACGCAAAGAAACCTACGGCATTTCTTCCGAACAAGCTATGCAGGTTTTAAGGGGACTTGCAAAATATAAACTATATGACAGACTCTATAAAACTATTGTACACATTTATCCTCAAATCAAAACCGATGAAGCGGCGGAATTTTCATCTCTTTTATATAAAAATAATCTATATGCCGATTCAATGAAGATAATGACTTTTGCAATAAAATCCGAAGGTTCTCAATTTTCGGAAGAACATTTACAGCTTGTATATCCGCGTCCGTATCTCGAAGAAGTAAGAAAATATGCAGCGGAATATAACCTGCCTGAATATCTTCTTTTTGCACTTATACGGAGCGAAAGTTATTTTAAAGCGGAGGTTGTTTCGCATGCAGGCGCGATAGGTCTTACACAACTTATGAAACCCACGGCAGCAGACATTGCGCGCCGCTTAAAAGTAGAAACTTATAATTTAAATGACCCGTCCGTCAATATAAGATTCGGGGCTTTTTATCTTGCCGATATGATACGCAAAAATTCCGGCAACATAATGACAGCCCTTTTTTCATATAATGCAGGACCAAATGCCGTAAAACGCTGGATAAAACAATCGCGGAACCTGCCTGCCGATTTATTTTTAGAGAGTTTAGCATATACCGAAACACGCGGTTACGGTAGAAATGTACTGGCAGCCTGCATTATGTACGGCTCGCTTTACTACGGAAAAAATTATGCCGAACTGATTGAAGAAATATTCTAAGGTTTATACCGTTTCTTATTAGGTAATTGTAATTTTTCTAATAATATTAAATTATTTGCATTGGGAAAAAATTATTCACATAATTGTCATTTGTTATGATGATAATTAGACCTGTTCTGAAACGGAAGTTTCCGAACAGGTTTATTATTTTGTAAGGCTTCTATTCATATAATTAACATTATTCAGTATTATCTATATCTATATCTTGTAATTCATAGATAAATATGATAAACTTAAAATATACTATAAGTGAAACTATAAAAAGTTTTTATCAGGAGGTTTTATGATACCCGTTTATATAATTTCGGCAATCGTCGTTATTATTCTTTTCAGAATTGCGGTCGTCGTTCCGGAACAAGAGAGTTATGTTATCGAAAGCCTCGGCAAATACTCGCGTACATTGACTGCCGGCTTCCATATTCTTGTTCCTTTTATCGATAGAGTTGCGTACAAACAGAATTTAAAAGAAGAAGCTTTGGACGTAGATCCGCAAATTTGTATTACATCGGATAACGTACAAGTTCAAGTAGATGGAATTCTTTATTTAAAAATTTTTGATCCGGTTAAAGCAAGTTACGGTATTGATAATTACCGCTATGCCGTTGCTCAGCTTGCAAAAACTACAATGCGAAGCGAAATCGGAAAGATGGAATTGGATAAAACGTTTTCCGGCCGTGAAGGCATAAATGATAATATTGTAAAAGCCCTCGATGAGGCATCCGATAACTGGGGTATAAAAGTTACCCGCTATGAAATTCGCGACATAACACCGACCCGCACGATACTTGAGGCAATGGAACGTCAAATGCGCGCCGAACGTGAAAAAAGAGCAAATATTCTTTCCAGTGAAGGTAAACAGCAATCGCGTATAAATATTTCGTTAGGTAAAAAAGAAGAAGCGATAAATAAAGCTATGGGCGAAAAACAACGCAAAATAAACCTTGCCGAAGGCAGGTCAAAAGCAATTGAAATAACCAGTAATGCAACTGCTGAGGGTTTACGCCTTATTGCCGACGCACTTTCGCAGCCCGGAGGAAAAACCGCAATGGGTATACGGCTTGCAGAAAATTATATCCAGCGGTTTGAATCAATTATTAAAAAATCGAAAGTTTCCGTTTATCCTGAAAAAGTTGCAGGACTGGCAGCTCTTACGGATATAATTAAAAATGCGGGAACCGAAACCTTAAAAATAAAAGGAGGCGCACATGCATAATCTTAACTTTATTGTTTCTATTGTTATCGGTTCATTACTTGCACTTATCTTTATTTTGGCACTTATTAGAAGTATAAGAATTGTTCCGCATAAAATGACCTTAATTGTGGAGCGTCTCGGTAAATATCAGGCAACACTGGATGCAGGATTTCACATTTTATTTCCGTTTTTGGATAAGGTGCGTTACCGCCAAACATTAAAAGAACAAGCTATTGACGTTCCTGCTCAAGATTGTTTTACAAAAGATAATGTTCAAGTACGTATCGACGGTATTTTATATTTACAGGTGTTTGATCCGGTTAAAGCAAGCTATGGAATAAAGGATTATCGCTATGCAACAATTCTTTTGGCGCAAACTACTATGCGTTCGGTTGTCGGTCAGCTTGATTTGGATGATACCTTTGAAGCGCGGGAAAAAATAAATGCGCAAGTTGTAAAAGCCGTAGACGAAGCCTCCGATCCGTGGGGAGTAAAAGTTACCCGCTATGAAATTCAAAATATCCGTGTCTCCGATTCTATAATGGAAGCAATGGAAAACCAAATGAAAGCGGAACGCGAAAAGCGTGCCGAAATAGCCCGTTCCGTCGGAGAGATGGAAACCGTTATTAACTTGTCAAGAGCGTCTTATGAAGAAGCAGTAAATATCAGTGCCGGTGAAAAAGAACGTATGATAAACGAAGCGGAGGGACAAGCAAAAGAAATTGTAGCCGTTGCCGAAGCCACTGCAGAAGGTATTAAAAAAATTGCAGCTTCCACTCAATTACAAGGAGGTATAGAAGCGGCAAAACTTACCGTCTCGCAAGAATGGATAAATGCCCTCTCTGCAATCGAAGAACAGGCAAAAGTAATTATGACCGCCGATTTAACCGACATTAAAAAAATGACGCTTGAAGCAGCTGAAAATATTATAAAGGGATAATAGGGCATCTGCAAAAAACTGAGGTTTTTAGAGGTTCCCAATCAACAACCCCGACGCAAGCGCCGGGGTATTAAACCCTCCGCACGAATAAAGGACATTGTCATAAATAGGAAAAATTATGCTTGCACAAAATCTAAAAAAGGAATTTATTCTTCAATATGGAAACTCCAAAAATGAAATTAAAATTGCAGCGGCTCCTGCGCGCGTAAATATTATCGGAGAACATATAGATTATAACGGCGGCTTAGTTTTTCCCGCTGCAATCAATTTGTTTTTGCTCGTTGCAATCCGTAAACGGAGCGATAAAAAGATAATGTATAAAAGTTCCGGTAAAAAAGAAATATTCGAATTTTCGATAAGTGAAAATTGTACATATAGCGCCAAAAACGGCTTTGCAAATTACTTAAACGGCATGATAATATATTTACGGGAACAAGGCTTACACATAAACTGCGGTTTTGAAGTTTTAATTTCAAGTGATATTCCTGCGGGATCGGGATTGTCTTCATCGGCAGCCTTGGAAGTAGGCTTCGGAACCGCCGTTTGTTCACTATTTAATTTTGAGATTGACGGAATTACACTTGCCAAAACGGGAATGCGCGTCGAAAACGAATTTTTAAATTTAAAGTCCGGCATAATGGACCAGTTTGCAATAGTAATGGGGAAAGAAAATAAAGCGGTATTACTTAATACGTCTTCGCTTCATTATGAGTATGTGCCGCTTAATATTAGTCCGTATAAAATAGTTGTAATGAATTCAAATAGACCCAGAAAATTAACGGATTCAAAATACAATGAACGCAAAGCCGAATGCGATGCGGCACTTGCTTTTTTAAAACAAAAGCAACATATAAATTTTTTATGCGATTTAAATATTAAAGATTATGCCTCGTTGGAAACCGATATTAAAAAAAACTGCAGAGAGATAATTGCAAAAAGAGTTAAGCATTGCATTACGGAAAGTACCCGTGTAACAAAAGCCGTAGAAGCCTTAAAACAAAATAATCTAACCCTATTGGGAACGCTTTTATGCGAATCACATATATCTTTAAAAGAAGATTATGAAGTTACGGGAAAAGAATTGGATTCGCTGTATTTTGCAGCAATAAAACAGGAAGGCTGCATCGGCGCCAGAATGACCGGTGCAGGTTTTTCAGGTTGTGCAATAGCGATCGTACACGGAGCTTCTTGTAAAAATTTTGCAGAAAGCGTCGGCACAATATATAAGAGCGAAACCGGTTTGACCGCTTCTTTTTTTACCTGCAACATTGCAAACGGAGCCTCTATAATAAAAGACTAAATGAAAGTATTTTTATTTTGAAATAAGGACAACCGCACTATTAGCCAGCACTACATAACAATTCTGCCCGGTAATTTGCTCCGCTTTGGTTTCGTCAATAAAGTCCTGCCCTGAGGGATATGATGTGTCAATTAAGCGGTGCCATAGTTTCCCCGAATTGAGAGCGGGAAGTTTTGCCGTAACATCGGTTTCATAGCCGTTAAAAATAATATAAAAATCATTATCATCAACATCACTTTCCAAATTAATTTTATTTCCATCGATTAAAAATGCAAGAAACTGCGCGGGAAAATTCCAGTCGGGAGACTTTGCTTCATTATTAAACCATTGCAAATCGCTGCCTGCTCCATAAACTTTTTCTACACCGGTAAAAAAACTTTTTCTTATAAAAGAAAAATGATTTATTCTTAACTTTATAAGTTTACTTGCAAATTCAAAAAGACCGGCATTTGTTTTTATTAATGTCCAGTCGAACCATGAGACGGCATTATCTTGACAATACGCATTATTGTTTCCGTTTTGTGTCCTAAAAACTTCATCGCCCATATTAAGCATAGGCGTCCCTGCGGAAAGTAAAAGTGTAATTAAAATATTCTTTGCCATACGCATACGCACGGCTTCTATTTCTGCAGAAGCTAAACCTTCAATGCCATGATTAAAACTTAAATTATTATTTGAGCCGTCTCGATTCCATTCGCCGTTTTCTTCATTATGTTTTTCCGAATAGCGTAATAAATCGCAAAGTGTAAAACCGTCATGGCAGCAAACAAAGTTTATGGATTGATACGGATGCCGTCCATTTTGAGAATATAAATCGGAAGAACCGGTTACACGGGTTGCAAGTTCCCGAATATCAGGATTTGGTTGAAGCCAAAACGAACGAACTGCGTCACGGAATTTATCATTCCATTCAGCCCATCTTCCGGGGAAAGCTCCAACCATATAACCGCCGCATGCGTCCCAAGGTTCTGCAATCATTTTTGCAGAAGATAAAACCGGGTCGTTTGCAATAGCATCGAGTAAAAATGAATTGGCATCAAGCTCGCCGTTTTTTCCGCGTGCAAGTACCGGAGCCAAATCAAAGCGGAACCCGTCAACATGCATTTCGGTAACCCAGTAACGCAAGCAATCAATTACAAACTGAGCAGTTACGGTATGCGACGTATTTACCGTATTGCCGCAGCCGGAGTAATTCTTGTATAAACTTTTATTTTCTTCAAGATGATAGTAGACGGCATTATCAAAGCCCTTAAATGAAAATACAGGACCGTTTTCATTCCCTTCTGCAGTGTGATTAAAAACCACATCTAAAATAATTTCAATTTCTGCCTTATGAAATTCTCTAACCATACGCTTAAATTCGTTTACGGCTTCGTGCGGATTTTCAGCATAATTTGCTTTAGGTGCAAAAAAAGATAAGGTACTATAACCCCAATAATTTTTTAATGCCTCGCCGGTTTTAGGATTTACATTAAAATTTTCAGTTTCATCAAATTCAAAAAGCGGTAAAAGTTCAAGTGATGTAATTCCGAGCTTTTTTAAATAAGGAATAATATCTACTAAACCTAAATACTTGCCTCTTTTTTTTTCTTCAATTTCAAAATTCAAAGCGGTTAAACCCTTAACATGAGCTTCATAAATTATACATTTACAAAGCGGAATATTTATCGGATGATCATTTTGCCAATCGAATTCTGCATTATCTATTACAACACACTTTGGAAACCCTTTTGCATTTTTGGTTTCATTAAAGAAAGGGCTCGTACTATTGTGGAATTTAAATGTCTGCACTTGAGCAGAATTAAAAACGGAAGAGTTTGTCAGCTGTTTTGCATAAGGGTCGAGCAAGTAATTATTTTTGTTGAATAGGTGCCCTTCATACGGTAAAAAAATTCCATCCGCCGTATATAAATAGAGTGCGCCTTTTTTTAAACCTTTAACAAAAACATGCCATACATCGCCGGTTTTGTTTTCGTCGGGATTAAGCTCATAACTGAAAGCAGGTGTTTCATCGTCTTTGCTATTAAACAAATGCAGCGTAATTCCTAAAGCATTTTTTGAGAATACGCAAAAATTTACTCCGTCAGCATAAAGTTCCGCACCAAAAGGCTGCGCTTTACCTTTTAAAAATACTAAGTTCTCCATAAATTTTTATTTTACCATTTTTTTGACCTTACGGCTAGATTTAACAGAATGTAATTTTTTAGTATGGTAAAGCATGATGAATTTTTAAACATTGTATTTTATTTTTTGACTTTCATATTTTTTATAATGTTTGTAAAAAATATATATTTTTTCAAAAGAAAATACAAAAATAATAAAGCCGCAGCAGTATTCGGCAATTATAAAAATATTTTTTAAAATATTGGATATGGGAATAAAAAATTGGAGTAATTTAATTGCATAGAACGACATTGTAGCGGCAATAGTAATTTTTCCCCCGTAGGTCGATTTTATCTCCATCGGAAATTTTAACAGCATAAAAAATGCCATACCTACGGTTTGAAACATAAGCCTTCCCAATATTAAATAGAAAAACCAATGCGGTAATAAACCTAATTGAAAATACACGATAGAAACAAGTCCCAGAAGAGAGTAGTCGCTCATGGAATCGAGCATTTTTCCTATGCCGGTTTCTTGATTAAATTTTCTTGCAATAAATCCGTCAAATAAATCGGTTAAAAAAATCAAAGCCAATGCAATGGACAAAATTATTAAGATGCTGCGTATGTGGTGCTGTTTTAATAAAAAAGCAATTAGGGGTACAGAACTTATCCTGCAAAGTGTTATTATATTTGCAAGATTTACTTTTTCTAACACAACGCCGTTGTCTGAATTGACAAATTCGGACTTATGCAATACCAAAAAAAGTAAAAGAAGGGCATGCCATAATGTGATATGAATTAAAAAACTGCTTAAAATTTCGCTATCCGTTTTAAAAATTTTATAAATTATAAATACGGTTAAACAATTAAAAATCCAAAATAATAAAATGATTTTTCCTATCTTTTTTTCCATTTAGTTAGCGATCCTTTTGTAGATGATCATTTTTATTTTCGGAAATTAATTTTTCTTTTTTATAATGAATTAATGCAAAAAACAAGATACCCATTAAGATTAATCCGATTATGATAAAAATTGCCGTAAACCCGCTCATTAAAATAGCAATAGTTACAAAAATATTTATTATACTTTGAAGCAGAATAAACAATATAAGTGCTTTCCTTGATGAAAACCCCATAAGCATTAACTTATGGTGAAGATGAAATTTATCGGCATCGCTTATAGATCTTTTTTCCCGTAGTCTGCGCCATATTGCAGCAAAAGTATCAAAAATTGGTAACATTAAAAACATTGCAGCAAAAGGCAATTTAATGACTTCCGAATTATCATCTTGATGTAATAAGGGAAGAATTGCAATAATAAAACCTAAAAATTGAGAACCGCAATCGCCCATAAAAATTTTGGCATTCGGTTTTGTAAGATTAAAAAATAAAAAACCTACAATTACAAAAATTAAAAGTAGACATATATAAATGATTGCAATATTCAACCCTTTAACGGCAAAAATGACCGAATAGCTTATCAGCAGCGATATACTCAATAGTCCCGCTTGCCCGTCTATCCCATCCATAAGATTTATTGCATTTGTAATTCCTATTATCCAAAAAAAAGTTAATATATAACCGGCATAACCGAAATTTATAAAAATATCTGCTGCCTTGATACTAAATCCCCTAAAATGAAAACCGGCATATAAAACAAGAGCTGCTGCAAAACACTGTATTAAAAATTTATAAATTGCTTTCCAATTTTTAAGGTCATCCCATGCTCCCATTATAAAAATAAACGTTGCCCCTACAACAATATAGAAGAAATTTGATTGTAATAATCGAAAATCGGGAAATCTAAAATGGAAAATAAAAAATGCAATTAGATAAGCAGAAATAAAACCTATTCCCCCTAAACGCGGAATATAGCCCGAATGAATTTTTCTGCCGCCGGGTGTATCATAAAGGTGATATTTTTTTGAAAATAAAATAATTAAATACACAAATAATGCGGAAAGACAGCATGGTAAAAATATTATATAAAAAACAAATTGAATAAAGTTCAAATTCATCTGCAATCCTATATTAGTTAACATATTTCCCATTCTAACATATAATAAACAATTTATCAAGGCGATAGTTTTATATATGTTTTATATGATCACTGAAAACGGAAATCAATTTTACTTAGTGCATTTCATGAGTTTTCTCTTGAAATTGTCTGACTTCATTTATAAATTCTTCCAAATTATCAAAGTGTTTATAAACCGAAGCAAAACGGATATAGGCGACTTTATCTATTAAAAGAAGATTCGATAATACCATTTCGCCTAAAGCGGCTGTTTCAATTTCGCGGGAGCTTCCGGCACTCATAACGGCCTTATCTTCGATTTCCGCTATTATATTTTCGATTGCAGTTACGGAAACGGGACGTTTTTCCAAAGCCCGTTCTATTCCTTTTTCAAGTTTAGTTCTATCGAACGGCTCCCGCCGTCCGTCTTTTTTTACAACCATAAGAGGCTTTTCTTCTACGCGCTCATAACTTGTAAATCGGTAGCCGCATGAAGTGCATTCTCTGCGACGGCGTATACAGTTACCTTGTGCGAGCATTCTAGATTCCATAACTTTATCATCAAAATTACCGCAATGCGGACATCGCATATCAACACCTCCATTCTATAAAAAATAACACGCACAATAGCAAGATGTCAAGTGGGCAATAAACAGAACAATAGTTTTCGGTTTTTTCAACCTTTTTTTATATATCTTGAAAAAAAATACGCAAAATGTTATAATTTTTATTTTATAAGGTACAAAGGGATGAAAGAATTTATAACTTACAATACGGTACGCGATAACGGGCTTATTCTTGCAAGAAAAATGTATGACGAGAAGTATATCCCCGATATCATTTACACTTCAATGCGCGGCGGTGCTTATTTAGGAAACATTATAAGCGAATTTTTTAAACTCGTTTATAAAGAAAAAAAAACAATTTTATACTCTACTGTTGTCGCCCACTCTTATTCAGGCATACATGAAAATACGGAAGTTATTTTAGACGGCTGGACGTTTCCGCCGGAAAAACTTAATTCAGATTCTTCCGTTCTTATCGTAGACGATATTTTCGATTCCGGCGCAACAATTAATTTTCTTGTAAAAGATTTAATCAAACACGGACTCCACCGAGAAAATATTAAGGTTGCCGTCCATGATTATAAATATTTCCACAACAAAAAAGACCAATATGAGATTCAACCTGATTATTGGTGCCGAAAACATGATATTCATTCCGAAGATGAAGATATATGGATTCATTATATGAGCCATGAGCTTGTAGGACTTTCCGAAACGGAGCTGGAAGAATATTATTATAAACGCAATCCTGCGCTTCGCAGTGTTTTTAAAGGAATTTCACTTTGAAAATAAAATATGTTTTTGTATTTTTGATTTTGCCGTTTTTTACATTTGCTTCGGATTTACCGGAAGTTAAATTATTGCAACGCTATGAAGAAACCGGAATAGATATTTTTCTCAGTGAAGCAGCACCGGAAAATGCCGAAGTACATTACAAACTTTATAGTCCTTTTTATAAAACCTATGCTGAAGACACATTACAAACCGGTGAAAAGCTGTATATTCCGTATGGCACAGAAATTTGTATATGGTCAAAAACAAAAGAAGGAAAACACTCTCCGGTAAAACATTTTATTGCCGAAAAAATAAATGAAAATACTTTAATGCAGGTAATAAATCCCGTTGAAGGGATATGGAATGAAAATCAAATTCTGTTTATCAAATCGGAACCTGATATACAAATAATGTATTCCGTAGATGGAAGCGATCCAGAACAATCGGGGCTTTTATATACCGAACCCGTAACAATAGAAAAAAACGGAGCGGTTGATTTACGCATTAAGGCGGTAGATAAAAACGGATTTTCAACTGAAAAAAAAATCTCCTACACGGTTTCCGGTTCAGGAAAACCGTCTCCGAAATTCACTACCGGCAATATTTACGGAAATTTACAAAAACCGAAAAATACGGATAAGATTACAATTTTAAACTGGTACTTTATAGATTTTAATTTTAATTCCAGCGTATATTATATTTTACTAAACACCGCCTCCGAAGAACCTTCTAAAACGGAGTTGGTAAATAAATATGATGAACCGCTTTTTACGGAAAGAAAAGAAGATGAAATTTTATACTGGTATTGTGAAGAAGCAAATGGCGGAAAAATAAATAAACTTTTACTTCCAAAAAAACCATCTCTTTTAGGTTGTCCTCTTACGCCGGTAAATGCAAAGGTAGAATTATCTTTTGAAGATTTACGCTATACATATTCTTTTGATGTCTCAATTGCCGATAAAAACGGGAGTCTAAAATTCTTTTCTTCTGAATTTAAAAACGGAACATATATATTCGATTCGGAAATAAAAACCGAAAAACAATTCGACATTAAAATTACAGCTTTGCTTGACAATATTGTTCACGGAGAATTTAAAGCAAATTTTGAAATAGACAAGCTGCCGCCCGAAAAGCCTAATGTAATTTTTAATCCGTCTTTCTCGCCTGCAAATAAAGAAGTAAAAATAAGTTTTAACGAATCTGATAATGCGGAATTAGTTGCAGAGATTTATCCTGCTGATTATATCCGCAAAAAAAACGAAATTATCCTCACCGGAGCAGGAAACGAGAAAACCTTGTACTCAATAAATATTTATAATAAAGACAAGGCAGGAAATAAAAGCCCGCCGGTTACGCAAGAATTTACGATAGAAAGAAATGTAATTTTTGTCGATACAAATTTGAAAAATAAAAATGCCGACGGCAATCCGTCAAATCCTTTTTCATCTATTCGGGAAGCCGTGGACTATATCAATAGAATTTCTTTTTTACATGGCATAGAAAATTCAAAAAACGAAAGATGGAAAATTTTTCTACGGGGAGACAGTATCTTAAACGAAGCGGTTTTAATTACCCGCAATATAAAATTTCTTCCGGCAGAAAAACGCTCTGTCATTAGGTTTTCAAAGAATGCAGGCTTTGTAATAAACGGTTCTGCGCTGGAACTTGAAGACATTGACATCTTTAGACGAGAACGTCCGGAAGAACCGCGTGAAGTTCCCATACTGTATATATCAAACGGAGCGGTAAAATTACGTGGAGTAAAATTACATTTAATTGAAGGCGGTGCGGTTCTAAAGGCGTTTTATTCACATATAGACTGTTCCGAAACCGATATTATTTCGGAACAAACAAATTACTGTACTATCTTTAATTTGAATAATTGTTCCGCAGTTTTGCAAAATACAAGTTTTACCGGCAAAGGGCTTTCCGCCGCAGCAATCTCATGTTCAAATTGCAATATCGAAGTTGATTCAATTACTTCGACTTTAAGTCCCGGATTTACCGCAAGGTTCTTAGAAGCATGGAATTCTGAAATTACGTTGGGAAAATTAAACTGCATAAGAAATCCCGAAACGCAAAGCAATAAGGACACCGCCGTGTGGTATAACCGCACTTCTAAAATGGACTTAAAATATAAACCGATTGTACGCGGTTATGCAAAGTCCATAGAAAGAGAACCGTAAATGCTTTGCGGTATTGATGAAGCAGGAAGAGGCCCTCTGGCAGGACCTGTAACGGCAGCAGCAGTAATTCTTCCCGCCGATTTTGATTTTTCCGTCTTAAAAGATTCCAAAAAATTAAGCGAAAAAAAACGTGAAGCAGCAAGAAAGATTATTTGTAAGGACGCTCTTTTTTGGAGCATAGGTTGGGCATCAAATGAAGAAATCGACAGTATAAACATTTTACAGGCAACCTTTGCAGCAATGCAGCGGGCATATTATTCGGTTTATGAACAAATGCGGCTTTCATTTACAGCTTCATCACAAAATGAACAATTATGTTTTGAAGCACCGGACATCATCGTTGACGGCAATTTAATTCCTAAAATAAAAAACTGCCGCTCAATTAAAGCTCTTATAAAAGCCGACGATTCCATTTATGAAGTTATGGCGGCATCAATCTTGGCAAAGACCGCACGCGATAAAATGATGATGCGCTATTCTTGGCTTTATCCCGAATACGGATATGAAAGCCACAAGGGTTACGGCACGAAAAAACATATTGAAGCAATTAAAAAATACGGCTTATCTCCTATTGCAAGAAAAAGTTTTTCCATAAAGACCTTATTATAACTGCCGCAAGTTAATCCCCATAACCAATCCTATGGCAATCATCGCAGTCCAAAGCGACGAACCGCCGTATGATAAAAATAATAGCGGTATTCCCGTTATGGGCATAATCCCCATTACCATTCCGACATTAACCATAAAATGAAAAAAGAACATTGCCAATATTCCCGATACAATCAGTTTGCCGAAAAAATCTTCACATCGTTTAATCGAAAGCAGCAGTCTTAAAAAAATGATACCATAAAGAACAAATACGATAAGTCCGCCCATAAAACCCCATTCTTCCGATAAAATACTAAAAATAAAATCGGTACTTTGCACCGGTAAATACCTATAATGGCTCTGCGTACCCATTAAAAAACCAAGCCCCGACAAACCGCCTGAACCTATTGCAGTAGTAGATTGAATTATATTCCATCCGGTGCCGTATGGGTCAACATCAGGATTTAGAAAAATAATAAGCCGCTTCATCTGGTAAGGTTTTAAAGCCCTCATTCCTAAAAGAGAACCCGAAAAAGCAATAGTGATAATCGAAAATAGGTATGCAAGCCAGTAATAATATCTTCTTTTCAAAAGAAGATTACCTAGCATTGCAATAACCGTACAAATTCCCAATGCAAAGAATATAATAATTGCCGTTTGAGAATTTTTTAATATCTTTGATATCATAAAATCCTGTTTTAAAATAAATTCCTCCCATAACGGCATTAATGTAAAAATGACAGTAAGCATACCAAGTAAAAAAACATACAGCAAGAATTTTAAAGGTATGCCTGCAATAAAACACATAATAAAAAAAATAGGAATATATACGCTTGCAGTGCCAAGGTCAGGCTGCATTAAAATAAGCAAAACCGGAATAAGCATAATTAAAATAGCTTTTAAAAATCGTTTTAGCGGCTCTTCATTTTTAGATTTTTCCAAAAAGTATGAAAGGAAAAGAATAAAGACAATTTTTACAAATTCCGACGGCTGTATTCCGACCCCCAAACTTGTTATTCCAATCCAGCTTTTTGCAGAATTTTTCTCGGCACCGAACAGTCTGATATATACCAAAAGCGTCATTCCTATAATATAAATCAAAAGGCTCTTGTCTTTTATTTTCCTATAGTCATAAAAAGCTGCAAGAAAAAGAAAAACTATACCGGTTCCAGCCCAGATTATTTGTTTTTTATATTCGCCCGAAACCAACATTCCCACCGAATTTACACCAGAAGAATAAATAAATAAAATGCCGATAAACGATAAAGACACCACAGCCAAAAAAAGCAAATAGTCAAAGTTTGTAAATTTACGTAAATTCATTCGCTCCTCCTGTTCACAGCAGGTAAATCTTTAAATCCTAAGAAGTCTATTGTTTCTTCATACGTTTGATTAGCAAGAGCTCCGTGCAAAATTATATTAGCAGCATAAGGTGCCCACCATTCCCATTCATTTTTTGCCTCAACGACAACCGTAACCACAAGCATATATTCTTTAGGTGCGTCATAAGGGCCGTAAGCGGTCATCCACGAATGCCACCTGTCATTTAAACCTACTTCGGCGGTTCCTGTTTTTCCGGCAAAACGGTATCTGGGATTTTTCATTGGGAATCTGGCTTCTCCTTGAATGGTAACAAGATGCATTGCAGCCCGTACCTGCCTAAATACCTCAGATGGAATATTTTCTTTATAAAGAACTTCCGGCTTTATTTCGTCTAAAATTTCTCCGGTAACGGGGTCTCTCACTTCTTTAAGAAGATGAGGGCGGTAAATAATGCCGTCATTTATTACCATACAGGTCATATTTGCCACCTGCATAGGCGATGCAAGAGTATAGCCTTGCCCTATTGCCATATTCATTGTATCACCGCTCAGCCACTTTTCATGAAAACGGCGCTCTTTCCATTTCGGAGTAGGAAGAAAGCCCTCAGCCTGACCGGGCAAATCTATTTTAACGGATTTTCCGAAACCAAACCGCTCGGCATAATCGACTATTTTATCTACACCCAAATAATCCCTGCAAACCGTCCAATAATAAATATCGCAAGATTGTGCAAGAGCCTCATTTAAGGTTAGTTTTCCATGTCCGGGTTTGCGGATATGGCATCGGAAAAGCCTATCTCCATATTCTATTTCTCCAAGACACTGAACGGGTTTATCGGGAGGAAAAGCCTTTTCGTTCAAAATTGCAGTACTCATTATAACCTTAAAAGTCGAAGCGGGAGGATATGCCGCATCCACTGCTCTGTTTAAAAGTGGTTTATTTTGGTCTTCAAAAAGTTTTTTTGCTTCCGCTCCGCCGGTTTCCTGCCCGAAAATATTTTGGTCAAAAAAAGGATATGACACCATCGCCAACACTTCGCCTGTGGTAGGTTTTAAAACGACGGCAGCCCCTATTCTAGGTCCAAGTGCTTCTTCCGCTAACTTTTGAATTCTACCGTCTATAGTTAAAACCAAATTATTACCCATCTTGGGCGGATATACTACAGTAGTATTTTCAATATATTTTCCCTTAGCATCAACCGTCCGGTATTCTATACCGTCAGTTCCGCGTAAAAGTTCATCATATTGTTTTTCAATCCCCGTTTTGCCGATAATACTATTAACCGTATACCCTTTATTATAAAGCCGCGTATATTCTTCCGAAGTAATATCGCCTACATAACCTAAAATATGCGAAAATGAACGGGTTTCTACGTAATTTCTTACCGGTTTAGAACGCCACGATATGCCCGGTAACGAATCCAGTTGTTCGGCAATTTGAATAATTTGCTCATAATCTACATTCGATTTTATTTCTATTGCTCTAAAGTCGCGGCGTACTGAAACCGGTAGCTTTTTTTCGATACGGCTTTGCGGAATTTTTAAAATTAAACTGAGGCGCGTAATTACAGTTGTAAATTCTTCTTTTGGAACTTCACCGGGAGTAATATC
Organism: uncultured Treponema sp.; assembly: GCA_938045195.1. Lineage (GTDB taxonomy): Bacteria > Spirochaetota > Spirochaetia > Treponematales > Treponemataceae > Treponema_B. The sequence continues at coordinate 840 of CALINC010000119.1, read as the reverse complement.
CACAGCGAAAGAATCTATATTCAGCACCATAGGAGAATTTGCATGACGGTCGAATATTTCGCCGCGCTGCGAAGGAATTAATGTATTCCGCTGCGAAATATTTTCCGACTTTCTTCTAAACTGTTCACCGTGTACAATCTGCATTGAAAAAAGTTTATACGCATAAAGAAACAGAAGCATAAAAATGAATGCAGAAAGCCACCAGAGTCTTTTTTCAATACCGGCATCAGAGCCATCTTTCATAATACCGAATGCTCCTTAACTTTAAACACAGATGGAAATAAATCCAAAAAGAAAAACATAATCGGAGCAAAACCGATATTGACAGCAAGCCGGATAAGAAAATCTATCGTTAAAATTTTATATGTATGAATATTTTGACCGAACACAAGCCTCAATAAAAACAAGATAAAAACATTACATAAAAAACAGACAAGGGTCAATAAACACGGAAAAATGATTTTATTTAAATTATACCGTCCGTATAACTTCCCTACCGTATAACCCAAAAGTGTGAAAATAAAAGAATGAAGTCCTATAGGTGCAGCCGATAAAAAATCCAAAAGCAAGCCCGAAATAAAGCCGCAAATTAAGCCCGTCAAAGACCCGTTTGAAACAGCCGTATATAAAATTAACAAAAGAATAAAATTAGGCGTAATGCTTAAAAAGTAAATATGCGAAAGCACCGCCGTTTGCAGTAAGCCTATAAAAAAAGCAGTTAATGAAGTCCATAAAATAACCGTTTTCATTTAAAACTCCCATAAAAACTTTTTGCAGGGATTATCAAATCCCGAAAAAAGTTTTTTCAAGCAGTTTTGCATTTTGCAAAACTGCATACAA
>CALINC010000118.1 GCA_938045195.1 uncultured Treponema sp. | reverse complement strand
AACGTCGCATTATTGTATGCAGTTTGTAAACAAACTGCGTGAAAAAACTTTTTTCGCAAATTGATATTTGCTTCAAAAAGTTTTTATGGGAGGAGAAAAATGAATTTACTAAAAAATATATATGCTTCCGTATTTAAAGAAATTGTTTTTTTTAAACGCACTATGATGAATACAATTACTTCAATCGTTGTATTCTATGTGATTTTTCTTTTAGTTTCAAAAGGTGTAATGAAAATAGGAACAAATTTGGATTACGGTTCAACTATGCAAGGAATTATTGTCGCCTATTATTCATGGACTATGATTTTATCGGTATTTACATCAGTCGGGTACATCGTAGAAAATAACCGCAATACCGGCGTTCTTGAGAATATAATGCTCAATAGTCCTTGCTTTACATTTCTTTTATTGATTGAAAGTTTTACAAGTATGCTGTTGTACTTTTTATTTTCATGGTTAAACCTATTTCTATTTAAAATTACTGCAGGCGTTGAAATGAGTTTTCGATTTTTTTCAACAGGCTATCTATTATTGATAGGCTTGCTTTCCGTTTTAGGAATTAGTTTATTTATTGCAGGAATCAATACCGTTTTAAAAAAAGCTAATGCCGTTTTAACGGTTTTACAGTTTGCTTTTTTAGGCATCTTATTTTTGCCTGTAAATTCTTACACAAAAATATTTGTGCCTTTTACCGTTGCAAAAACAATGTTAAAAAAAGTTATGGTAGAAAATATTTCGGCACTTAGTTTACCGATTGATATGCATATTAGTTTATGGATAAATACACTTTTATTTTTACTTTTCGGCATTATCACTTTTAATTGGTTTATAAAGGCTGCAAAGAAAAAAGGATTATTAAAATTTTTCTAAAAGCAACGGATACGGCTTCCGGCTAATGGGAAAAAGATACTTGAAAAACTATTAGAAATAAAAAAACTAAACATGTAAAATGAAATGTTAAGGAAAATCTTAAGAAAAATAGATTAATAAAAATGGATGCAGAGATTGGGTTAAAAATTGGAAAATCATCTAACACCCGCTTCAACCTGACATTGCGGACAAGCCTTGTTGTAGGTTAAACGAATGTTGAACGGACGCTGCGCGTCCGTTCAACGGGCGGCGGAGCTCCGCCTGTCGTCCGGCGCACAGCGCCGTCCAACATGCGGATTAAGCTGACTGCGAAGCTCAAAAGCCTAAAGGCTTTCTCGCTTCTTGCAGCTTATCCGTCGCCCGTTAGATGGACGCCTATCGGCACTAAATTTAAAAACAAGCAATCGCATACTTGAATAAATTTATTTTTTTGTTATCTATATACACTGTATGGAGGTTTTATGAGAAAACTAGTTTTATTATTTTGTTTTTTGGTACTTGTGTCTTCCCTTTTTGCTGGAACTAAGGTATATTACTATGACTATGAGGAAGGTCTTTGTACTCAAGATGCTCTTGGCAGAGTTTTTTGTTATAAATATGAGGAGTTATCTGGTTCTTATAGCTCAGATAATTATGATGATGTATTAAAACATAGAAATGCTACAAGGAAAAAATATTATAACAAATATGGCTACCCTACGAGCCGTGATGATATAACCATCTTTATTGGTAGCGTAGCTGGCAATGCTAACGGTAAATCTTGGGAGTATGGCACGATGACGGAGATTCAGGAAAGAGATGAGGAGGAATAACATGTATAAAAAAATCTGTAGCGTATGTATCTTTTTTACGTTTGCGTTTGCAGTGTTTGCTCAATCGTATTCTATGGATGATTTATTTGAAGAACTTAAAAATATTAGCACTGTAGGATATAAAGGGATTGATGTGACAGAGTACAGAAAATTTTTTAGGGATTTAAATGCACAGGGACCATTAGTAGCTACAAAAAAGAAATTTGATTTTGCAATAATAGGTGGAAATGCTTTTTTTAAGGTTGCTGATCCAAAAACAAACACTATGTATTATACACGCAATGGTAGGTTTAATCCAAACAAAGATGGTTACCTTGCACTTGAAAACGGTTATGTGCTTAGCCCCAAAATAAAGGTTAATACAAAGAAGACCGTTCTTGAAACATCCATAAAAGAGCAAGAGCTTTATATCACCTACGCTGATGGCACTCAGCAAAAAGAAAAAATCGTGTTATATGGTTTTGAAAATAATTCGAACCGAAAAGAAGGTTTATATTTTACTGCAAGCCGAGCTTACGAGCAACTTCCATATGGACGTGTATTTTCAGGTATGCTTGAACACAGCACAGTTAGAATGCATCTTACGTTATTGCTTTTACAAAACATGCTTTATAAAATGCGCGATGAGAAAAACTCTTTAAATTATGCTGAACATCAAATTAATTGGATAAACTATATTCTTCAAGAGAATGTAGTTGTTATTGCCCCCAATGATTTGTATGCTGATTATGTCAACGAAGGACACAAAACACCTCCTAAACTCATTACAGTAACAGAATGGCAGAAGAGGCTTGAAGAATTTAAATATGAAGAGTTATCCAAATAGAGGATATGATTACAATGTTAGTTTGTCGTAAATTACTTTAAAAATATTAATTTATAGAAGATCATCTAACAAGCGCTTCAAGCTGACATTGCCTTTGTCATGAAAATTGCTCATAATTTGGAGGCAATTTTCACGCCAAGCCTACGGCACGGCAATGCAGGTTAAGCGGTAGTTATACGCACAGCCCAGTGGGCTGGATATTGTAAATGAGAAGAAAGACAATAGAAGAATTTATTAAAGAACTAGAAATAATAAACTCTGAAATTGAAGTTCTTGGGACTGAATATATTAATACTCATACAAAAATTCTGTGTAAATGCAAGATATGTCTAAAAGAATGGTATGGTATTCCTTGTGATTTATTACATGGGCATAGTTGTCCTTATTGTGCTAATAATATGCGAAAAACAACATCAATTTTTATTTCTGAAATGAAAGAGGTAAATAGTTTAATTACAGTAATAGGTGAATATAAAAATTCTTCTTCTCCAATTCAATGTAAATGTAATGTTTGTTCCTATACATGGTATCCAATTCCAAGTAATTTACTAAAAGGAAGTAGTTGTCCAGAGTGTGCTGGTTTACGAAAAAAAACTCATAAGGAATTTGTTGAACAAATTAGAAAAATCAATAAAAACATTGAAATTACATCTCAATATAAGTCTTCAAATAGTAAAATTTCCTGCCACTGTGAAATTTGTGGTTATTCATGGAAAACTAGACCCGCGGATTTATTAAGAGGAGAAGGTTGTTTTAATTGTAAAAACATAAACCAATCAAAACGTCAATTAAAAACATGTGATCAGTTTCTTAAAGATTTATATATCGTTAATCCATATATTAAAGTATTAAGTGATTATACTGATTCTCATAGTAGATTAAATTGTGAATGTTTAAAATGTGGATACAAATGGAATCCAACTGCTACTGCCATATTGAACAATAAAACCGGGTGTCCGAATTGTTCTCATAATTCAACATCCTTTATGGAACAATTTATTTATATTAGTCTTTGTAGAATATTGGGTTCTAATAAAGTTTTTTCTAGAGATAAGAAGGCAATTGGAAAAGAACTTGATATTTATGTTCCTGAATTATCGTTTGCTATTGAACCTGGTAGTTGGTATTGGCATAAGACAAAAGTTGAAAATGACTTTCAAAAAAGAGAGTTATGTAAAAAAAATGGAATTAGACTTTTTATTATTTATGAAAACTTTAATGATTCAAAAATACCATTTGAGACTGATTGCTATACATTTAATATATCAATTAGTAATGATAAAGAAAATTTGGAATTAAAAAATGTTATTTCAAAAATAATGTCTGAATATAATTGTACCTTAAATCTTTCAGATAATGATTGGATAGATATAAATAGGGAAGCAATTTATTTATCACGAAAAATAACAAAAGATGAATTTATAACTGAATTAAAAAAAGTTAATCAAAATATAGAAATAATTGGAGAATATCGAAACAAAAAAGGTAAGATAAAATGTACTTGTAAAGTTTGTAATACAATCTGGTTTGGAGAACCTTATTCTCTCTTAAAAGGAATAGGCTGTCCTAGTTGTGGTATAGAAAAATGAAGTAAAAAACTTACAAAAACAAATGAAATTTTTTTACAACAAATAAAGGAAAAAAATAATAAAATTGAAATATTAGGCAGATATGTAAATTCTAAAACTAAGATTGAATGTAAATGTTTATTATGCGGTAATATTTGGTTTCCAACTCCTAAAAATTTATTACATGGTACCGGTTGTCCTATTTGTAATCCTGCAAAGAAACCGTGTACTTCAGATTTAGAATATAAAAATAGGGTTACGTATATAAATCCAAATTTAATAATCTTAGGAACTTATGTTAATGCAAGAACAGAAATCGAGATTCAGTGTAAAGTATGTAATAATATATGGTATCCAAAAGCATATTCTATTTTAGCAGGAAGAGGGTGTCCAAAATGTGCTAAAAAAAGAATGGGTAACCATTTAAATCATAAAAAGAAAAACGTATAACACCGTTTTCAAAGCCGACAAACGGGACAAGCCCGTTTGCGGTTCAAAACCATGTTGAACGGACGCTGCGCGTCCGTTCAACGGGCGGCGGAGCTCCGCCTGTCGTCCGGCGCACAGCGCCGTCCAACATGCGGATTAAGCTGACTGCGAAGCTCAAAAGCCTAAAGGCTTTCTCGCTTCTTGCAGCTTATCCGCCGCCCGTTAGACGGATGCCTTACGGCACGATAAACTGTAACTTTGAAAAATAAGGTGTATTTTTTGTAAATTATGGTTTAAAATTAATAGCTTAAGTTCTTATAATAAATAAGAAAATTTCACTTAAAGAGAAAAAAGTAATTTTCGTAAAAATATCAGATTGAAAATAAAATTAATTTTGAACTATCTATAAATGAACCTAAAAATATGCTATATTTAGATCGGAGGCAATTTATGTTTGCTACAACTGGAGTAATTCAAGACAATACAGTTTGTGTACAAAATCGGGTGCTCGATAAATATAATGGACGAAAAGTAATAATTACTGTCTTAGATGAAGATAATGATTATGAAGTTGTTCCTGACCATCAACTATTTGAGGTGTCAGATTCGATAATTTCCAAAAATATGCAAGCTTATCAGGAACTGGCAAAATGAACTTTTTCTCGGACGAACAAATTTTAAGAATTCATTCGTCGTTGATAACAAAAACTGGTGGAATAGACGGTGTTCGAGCATACAATCTTTTGGATTCAAGTTTAAAATCAATATTTCAAACTTTCGACGGAAAAGAATTATACCCCTCAATTTTGGATAAAGCAGCACAACTTTGTTACTCATTAATTGAAAACCATCCTTTTTTAGACGGCAACAAAAGAATTGGTATTCATCTAACGCTCATTTTTCTTAAAATAAACGGAATTGATTTGAATTACACTCAGGAAGAGCTAATTGATTTTGGATTAAAAATAGCTTCGGGAAAAATGAAAAAAGATGAAATAAAAGAATGGTTTGGAGATCATAGCAAATAAACGCCTAACACCGTTTTCAAAGCCGACAAACGGACAAGCCGTTTGCGGTTTAAAACCATGTTAGGTTGATGCCGCGTTGCGGCACTTGTTGTTAATAAGGTAAATCTTCCGGCATATCTTCGCCAAATAAGGATAAAATCCAAGGAGGTTTTATGAAAAAATATTTTTTTGTTATAATTGCATTATTTGCAGGAATCGAAGCCTATTCTCAGATATGCTATGCTAAAACTACATATAATGCCGAAAAAAATAGGCTTTTGACGATTGCTCGTTCTGGTACACTTCCAAATGGATGCGGAGCGGCAGGTACTCCGGCAGCACTGGTAAATCTTCTCAATTCACTTGGTGATGGAGGTGCATGCGATCAACATGATATAGACTACAGCACATTGGGAATGTCAAAGGAACAAGCAGATGAGAATTTCTATAGAAATCTTCTGAGAGCGGGGGTACCTGATTACATCGCATTACATTTTTTTATAGCAGTTTCAAAGGGCGGACAAAGTGCATACGATTCTGCACAATGGAGTGCCAGAACACTTAAAGAATTGGAGCCTGATCCATCTTCAAGAGAATATTGCATGCCTTCTGATTATGATAGCAGCTTTGATGATAATGGTTTCGATTTTAGTGAATAATAAAAGTTGAATTTGCCTTTAATCCACGGAAATCAATTTTTGAAAAATGATATTGCAATCTAACCATTTCCACGATGTTCTTAGAAAGAATGATGTGCTTTTTTAGTATTTTTCCGGTGGTTTCAACTTCAATATCTATGAAAAGGGTAAAAATTGATTTTCGTGCTTTTAATTAGAGACCTATTAATTTTTTTGTTAGTTTCTTGCTAAAGACACGGAACTCAGTTTTTGCAAAAATTAGTATTGTCGTTGAATGGGCAATGGCATTTTTAGAAAAAAAAATCAGTTTTTTGAGTATTTTAGAAATGTTTTTAACTTTAAAATCCTTAATAATGGCTGAAACCTAGTTTAATAAGTGAGTAATAGCTAGAAGCGATTCAAAAACTGAGTTCCTTGTGCTAAAGAAAAGATATATTGAAAAAATTTTAAACAGAATGGATATTTGGTAACATTTTCTCATATTTAATCCAAGTCCTAAATTAATAGATTGGTAAAAATATGATATAGCAAAATAAAAGTAAAACCTAACACCCGCTTCAACCTGACATTGCCTTTGCGGCAATGCAGGTTAAGCGAATGTTAGGTTGACCTGCCTAAAGGCAGGCAGGCGCGGAACCGACCTATAACATTTATTTCGGTCTAAAAATAAATTTATAGGAGGTCCTAAATGGACGCAAATAAAATTGATATGTTTTTTGTAGCAAATGGGAAGAAATTGCCTGGTGAAAAAGCAGCAATTATTCGAGAAAAAATGGCAAGTATAGATGATTCAAGATATGCCACAATAAGTTCAGTTGAGATGAAAGATCCCACAACGATGTTACTTATAAGCATTTTCCTTGGTGAATTGGGAGTTGATAGATTTATGCTTGGCAATACCGGAATGGGAATTCTAAAATTATTGACAGCAGGGTTATGTGGAGTCCTTTGGTTAATAGATCTGATACAAATTAGTGGAAAGACGAAGGAATATAATTATAATGCATTAATGCAAATATTATAATCCAATAAGACCTGATTTCAGGGGTTCAGTATAAAAAAACACAATGGGCGGATATCTATGAGGAAGGAGAGACAGTGAAATATCTTTTTCAGACAAGAATTATGTAAAACGCCTTATTTTTTTCGTTTATACTGGATTCCTGTCAAGGTTAAATATTTGATTTTGCAAATATGACTTGTATAATAAGAGCATTATTTAGTTGCCCGTGTCCGACATGTGGCGTTACACGGGCAATAATTAGTTTATTAAAAAGCGATATAAGAAATTATTGTTATTATAATATAATGGGAGTTCCGTTATGTATTGCAACAGTATTAATGTTTTTTGGAGAAAAGAATAAGAATAAAGTCTGTGAGAAGACAAGTATTTGTATATTAATAATTAATTTATTATATTACATCTATAGATTATGTGCTGGAAATATTCCATAAGAATAGGAAAACCTAACACCCGCTTCAACCTGACATTGCGGGCGAGCCGCAAATGCAGGTTAAGCGGATGTTGGAAGGACGCCTTCGGCGCAGAGTAATAGGAAAATATATGAAAACAAGAATAACGATACTTGAGAACAAGGACTGTGAATTAATTTCCGAAGAATTTAAAAAACAGAATTGGGATAAGCCGGTAAAGCAATATCAGAATTATTTAGTTGAACAAACTAATAAACAAAGAATAGTTTTGGTGTATTGGATTGATGATAAATTTGCTGGATATCTCACGGTTAAATGGGAATCCTATTATTCCTATTTTAGGGAAAATGATATTCCGGAAATCATGGACTTGAATGTTTTAGAGAAATATCAGGGTAGAGGTGTTGCCTCCAGTTTAATGGATGAGGCGGAAAAATTAGTATTTGCAAGTTATTCTAAAATTGGTATTAGTGTTGGATTAACAAAAAATTATGGAAAAGCACAAAGATTATATTGTAAAAGGAATTATATTCCAGATGGCAATGGAATCATTTATAATGATAATTATGTCAAGTATTTCAGTAGCGTTAGAGCTGATGATGATTTAGTCTTAGCATTGATTAAAGAAAAAAGACTTCCAACAACTGCTTCAACTTGACTCACCTGCGGTTCGCAAGTTAAGCGGATGTTATACCTACACGCCATTGGCGTGCAGAATATAGATAACTATTTATAGGAGTTTAGATAAAAAGTATGCTTGAATTAATAAAAATGTATAAAAATATTGAATGGTTATTTTTTGATATAGGATCAACTCTTGTAAATGAAGAAAAAGTATATAGCAAAATATTTAGGATATAAATATAAGTACATACATGATAAAGCTATTAATTATTATCAGAACAATATGAAAGGAGACTTAGAAGTCGCGAAAGAATTTTGTATAAAATTACCTGAATGGAATTTTAAACTTGAAGAATTATATCCAGAAACAAAAAAGGTACTAGAAGAGCTTAGCAAGAAGTATAATATTGGAATAATAGCAAACCAAAAGTTTGGAAGTTCGGAAAGATTAGAAGAATTTGGAATTCTAAAATATATAAAATTAGTTATAGCTTCTGCAGAAGAAGGAATAGCGAAGCCAGATAAAAGAATTTTTAATATTGCTTTGGAAAGAAGTAAATGTAAAGCAGAAAAATCTTTTATGATAGGTGATAGGATAGATAATGATATTGTTCCTGCAAAAGAAATTGGAATGAAAACAATATGGATAAAGCAAGGATATTGGCAATATTGGAAAATGAGTGTAGAAGAAAGACCTAATGAAATAATTTATAATTTAGCAGAACTTTTAAAAGTTTTAAAATAGCAACGGTATAACACCCGCTTCAACCTGACATTGCCTTTACGGCAATGCAGGTTAAGCGGATGTTAGACAGATGCCTTACGGCACAATTAACTGCAACTTTGAAAAATGGGATGTGTTGTAAATTTCAGGCTTGAAACCCCAATTAATAGCTTATTTATTTTAGTATAAGTATGGAGATTTATAAATGGAGATGAATATGCTCAAGCTGTTTTTTGAGAATCTTGCTGAGAGAATGAATAAAGAGAATAACTTATCTGACATTACATATACTTTGTGTAAAATAAATGCTGATTTTAAAAAGTTTTTTCTTTCGTTTTGTTTTGATGAAAATATAGATTCAAAAGACTTGAATCGTGAATATTATGTTGGTAATTCTCGTGTTGATTTTTATTTCTATGATTTAGATAATAAAGAAAAACTTATTGAAGTAAAAATAAATGATAAAAAACAACATTTCGGGCAATATGAAAAAGATTTTCCAAATGCTGAATATGCCTTTATTGCAAATTACAAATATGAGCCGAGAGATAAATGGATTATAAAAACGTGGAAAGATTTTTATGATAAACTATTTGAAAATACTAAATTAAAATATGATTGTCTGATTTCAGGTTATATGGAATATCTAAAATCTGTAATATGTATAAAGGAGTTTCAAATAATGGATTTAAACAAAGTTGATAGTCTTTCAATATTTTATGATAATTTAATAAATATTCTTGTAAATGATTTTGATTTTTCTCCTGATAATTCTTTAAAATCTTGTTGCAATAACTACTATGAGCAATTTTTTTATAAAAATGTTAGTAATGAAACATTATATTTATGGTTTGGTATTTATTTGGGAAAAACATCTGATAATAGAAAAAGTCCTATTTATATAGGATTAAAAGATAACGAAAATTGGGTGCCACTTAGAATTAGACAAAAGATGAAGGACTGTAATGATGGAAGTTCTTTTTCTATAATTAAAGATAAGCCTGACGGTAATTATGGAGATTATTGGTTCTCTTTGAAAAACAAAAAGTTTGAAGTTCTTTGTGGTAGTAGCAAATCGTCAGAAGATCAAAAAGATGTGATTAAAAATTTCTTTGAAGAAGTTATGCAGAGTATAGATGCACAATCTTATTTGCAGTAATAATTTGTCTAACACCCGCTTCAACGCTGACAACAAGGACAAGCCTTGTTGCAGGTTAAGTGAATGATAGACCGTCTATCTACATAGCTCCCGACAGTATGGAAACATAACTCCATAAAGTGCGGGGGAATAGAGACGAATTCGATTAATTGATAATTTATAATTGGTACTCCTGCCATAGATGTCAGTGGAAGCTGCAAGTATAAGGCTACAATAGGTGACATGTTTCAGCACTACACGAGGCTGCCTGTAGAAAGTTATATGCACCGCAGCACTGTGTTTTTTCAAAAATTGATTTCCATGCCTGTCTTTGCGCTCTTAGTGCCCCTTGCGGTTAAATTAAAAAACCGCTCTTTTAAAACTACTGAAGATATGGTATAATTAAGGCAAGAGAGGGCATAAGTTATGAGTACGGCAACACATCGTAATACCGGAACCACCGCCATCCTGAGGCGGCCTGCAAGGAATTTCTTGAAATGGTTTTAGCCGGCAAGATAGGGAAGATTGCCTACTTGTCATTGCAAAAGGCAATAGCCGCAGGCGCGGAAGCAAAATCCATACGCTTAGACATTTTAGTCAAAGACGGGGCAAAAAAGGTTATAATGAGAAACTTTTTATGCTAAAGTATTGATCCAAAGTCTTTTATTAATTCTCTTATTGATGTACAAAAGGCGGGTAAAGCGATTGACGCAATAAAATTCTTACGGTATAATCGGAACACAATGAAACTAATCAAACTATGGGAAGCCGATTTACAAAAGGCTTATGAACTACATAATTCATTTCAAAAATGCGAAAACGGCTTTGAAAATAATGCTTTCGGCTTTTCTTTTGAAGAATTTTCCGAATATGTTGCCAATCGAAAAAGACGTTCAAAAGGTATGGATTTGCCGGAGGGTTTTGTCCCCGATACGGTTTTTATTCTTGCCGATGATAAAGAAAATTATTCCGGAATATTTAAGTTACGCCATTACCTAAATGATTTTTTGGCAAACGGTGCCGGTCATATCGGCTTCGGAATAAATCCTTCATACCGCAAAAAAGGCTATGCAACTGCCGGTCTTGCCCTCTGTCTAACGGAAGCAAAAAAACTCGGAATTAACGAAGCCTACTTATCCTGTAATAAAGACAATATTGCAAGTTTAAAAGTTCAACAAAAAAACGGTGCCGTAATTCATCATGAAGATGAAAAAAAATATTATACACGGATATTATTATGATTATATAGTGGAGATATTATGCCCGAAAATCTATTTCAAAAATTTGTCTTTGTTTTTTTTCTGTTGGGTTTTATACTAAACGCCTCTTTGTTTAATGCTCAGTTTTAATCTGCATTGTAATTTACATAATCAGTAGGTTAATCTTTGTATATGAATTTATTAACGCAATCACAAATTGAAAATGTATATGCTCTGTTAAAAAAACACAATCCTAACCCAAAGGGAGAATTACATTTTAAAAATATTTATACTCTGTTGATTGCTGTTGTTCTTTCGGCACAAGCAACAGATACGGGTGTCAATAAAGCAACAAAGGCACTTTTTGAAGCAGCCGATTCTCCTAAAAAAATGCTTTTACTTGGAGAAGCCGGCGTAAAAGAATACATAAAAACCATAAACCTTTATCCGACAAAAGCCAAAAGAATTATAGCATTAAGCGAAATTTTACAAAGAGAATACGGCGGGATGGTTCCAGATACCCGTGAAGATTTGGAAAAACTACCCGGTGTCGGACGGAAAACTGCAAATGTTGTTTTAAATATGGGGTTCGGTAAACCTGCCATAGCGGTAGATACTCATATTTTGCGCACAGCACCCAGAATCGGAATGTCATCGGGAAAAACGCCGCTTCAAGTAGAAGAAGATTTGCTTGCCGTTACACCGAAAAAATATCTTTTAAATGCACACCATTGGCTTTTACTACATGGCAGATATATCTGCAAAGCCAGAAACCCCGATTGTGCAAATTGTTTTTTATACGGAATTTGTATGCAAAACGGTCTCTAATAACACTGCTTTGCTTAATGCAGCTTTTCACAATGAAATGAGAAACGGTATTCTCCAATTAAATTTTATTGTCAGAAAGCCTGCACTTTGTACACCCCAATATGTGTACCCGCTTTTTTGCATTTTTACGTTCAAAATAACGCGCAATTAGATGCGCTTCCTGACCGACCCGTTGTTTACAAACAGGACAACTCCTTTCAAGTCCGCTTTTACAAATCGGGTAACAATGAGGACAGCCGTAAATATAACATAATCTATCATTTTCACCGGGATAAAGGGCAGACTTAATTTGCTCTCCTTTTTGTAAAATTGAACCGCAGATAGGACAAACACCGAGAGCACCACGTTGCCCCGTCCGGTGAATGCTCTTTTTACCGGACTGCTTAGAAGTTGCACTAAAGAGACTGTATGCTAAAATAAGTAAACCCAGACCTATGAAAACCAATATCAGCCAAGAAAGCGGTTGTAAATTCATTTTTTAATAATACACCTTTTTCCATCTTGATTCAATAGTACAAATTATGCTATAATAAAATGTGGGCGTTTTATTTGTTGTTGCAACACCTATAGGTAATTTAGGTGATATAAGTTTTCGGGCTCTGGAAACATTTAAGGAAGCGGATTATATAGCTTGCGAAGACACCCGGCATACAAGAGGACTGCTTACTCATTATGAAATTGCTAAGCCGTTAATTTCTTGCAGGGCGGTTAATGAAGTCTCTGTTGCAGAAAAAATTATTAAACTTTTGGATGAGGGGAATAAGGTTGCGTATGCAAGCGATGCAGGAACTCCTGCGATAAGCGATCCGGGTGCCGTTTTAGTTCGGCTTGTCCGTGAAGCAGGACATCAAATAATACCTATCCCGGGAGCATCGGCTTTTGGGGCTATTATGAGTATCGCGGGAACTTATGATAAAACAGTGGTTTTTGAAGGTTTTTTATCGCCCAAAGGCGGAAAAAGGCGAAAGCGGCTTCAAGAGCTTTTTGATTTCGGTGCAGGCTTTGTTTTATATGAATCGCCGTATAGAATAGTAAAGCTTTTAACCGATATTGCCGAAATAGACAGTAACCGCGAAGTTTTAATAGGTAGAGAGCTTACAAAACTGCATGAAGAAATTATCAAAGGTTCTGCAAAGCAAGTGTTGCAGAATTTTGAACAAAGAACATCCATAAAAGGGGAATTTGCAGTTTTTGTTACGGGAAAATCGGTTTTAATGGAATAAATTATATTTTATTTCCATAGAACCTTAACTTTTTAATTATTTTAACCGATAATAGGTTAAGAAGGCAGGAAAACATGATGATAGACAAATTACATGGTGTTGATTCTATTAAAAATTTACAAAATACTCAAAAAACACAAAGGGCGGTAAAAATTAAGCCGGAAGATTCCATCAGTTTATCACCTGAAGCTCAAAAACTATCCGAAGTGTATATTGCTATGGAAGCTGTTAAAGCGGCTCCCGATGTAAGACAGGAAAAAATAGCCGAAGTTGCAAAAAAACTTGAAGACCCTGCTTATATGGACAAAGCATTAGATATGACTGCTGAAAAAATATTGGCTTCTTTCGGAATATAAATTTATAAAACTTAGCTATTTAAATTTAATCAGACCTTTAAAGCAAGTATGTGCCGTTTCGGCGTATATTTGCTTTTTTATTTTACAAAACTATTGACATAAAGTAGTATTTCCTGTTATAATCGGCTCATATTGCGGGGGTATAGCTCAATTGGTAGAGCGCTTGCATGGCATGCAAGAGGTCAGGGGTTCAATTCCCCTTATCTCCAAAACAAAAAAACAGCTTCGTTTCGGATGCTTAATCTAATTAAGGCGGGTATCTTTATGGATTCGACAACAGAAATCGATCTTGACGAACTTCTCAAAGATGTGGTTATGCCTACATCCGGGGATGATGACGAGGGCTTTGCAGCCAAACCCCTTTCCGTACCTTTTACTTTTGACGATGACCCTCAAACAGTATTTCCCGATATTAAAGCGGGAGGTATAAATCGGGATACAATGTTCTCAAAAGCTCCTGAAGCAATAGGCGAGCGCCGCCGCGATGCCAGTGAGGTTGATTTAACTCTTACTGCTTTTGAAAAAGTAGAAAAGTTTTATGAAGACACTCCGCATACCCTTTTTGATTCTACCGATTTTTATAAAGCCGTTTTAAAAGGCGAAGGAGAAAGTTCTCAACGGCTGCATTCTTCTCTTACTAAATTTTTAACGGCAACAAACCCTAAAGATAGAGGGGTTTTTAAACAACAGGTAGAATCGGCTTATTGGAATTTTGTATCGGATATGGTTGCAAAAGTTGCATCCGGTAAAGCATCCAAAGAAAAAATGTATTCAATACGCTACGGGCTGGTTTTACCGACATTATTAACACCCTCTCAAAAAGATTTATTTGCAAAAATTATAGATAAAAATATTTATTGCGAAGCCGTATATTATCTTGATGAATGGTTCCGCGAAATAGGTGCCGGAAAAATAAATCCGTCTGCTACTGATGAAGTTAAAATTGCAAAAAAAGACGATAATTCAAGATTTAACCAGCTATTAGAAAAAGCAAAAGGAAAATTACAAACTGCCGAAAACCTTTTAAAAGCAAAATCCGAAGAAATTTGCCGTTTTGAAGATTCAATTAAACAACATATTTCCGAAATCTTTTCTCATGAATTGCTGGGAAATTTCAGCGGAGTAAAATCGGCTTATACGGAAAGCCAAAAACAACAAATATCTCAAATAAATGACCGTCTTAAAAAACTTTTAAATTTAGATAAAGAGTTACAGCATTTTTTTACTGAATATAAAGAAGCTGATGCAGATGTGCGCAGTCTACGCGAAAAAGTAGAAGCATCCGGCGGAGAAACTTCTAATGTTTCCGGAGCAACAGGAGAGTATGATACCATAAGGCAGATGGCAAAAATAACATGCGGTCGCAAAGGAAACCATTTCCCTGTTTTATCACGTGAATATTTCCGCTCAACATCAAATGATGTAGGAACACGGGAAAATGTTCTACGCGAATTGCGGTGGATTGAAAGTATAGACGTACAAGCTTATTGCCGCCAATATAAAAACCAGCTGAATCGTATTCCCCCCTTTGTAATATTACTACCTACGTATGGAGATATAGGTTTTTGCTGGGAACCGTTTGACCGATATAACCGTGTAACAAGCCGCGGTCGTATTGTAATCCCTATGTATCCCAAAAGTTTAAAGGTTTCGCTTTTAATGGCTACAGCCGACTTGCGATGGCAAGTTGCAAAGGAAAAAGCCTCATACTATTGGATGGAAGAGGGATTAACGGGAAATTATTATCAATGGTTTCAAAACCAAAAACTAAAAGGCGATATAAAAGAGTATTTTATCCAAGACTATATAATTTGGATGATTAAAGAAAGTGAAGGTATACAAAAATTGGATAAAGAGGTTAGGGAAGTATTTTGGCGGTATATGCCTTTTTCAGATACAATAAAAGCAAAATTAAAAGATAGAGCCTTGGTTTATCAAGAGCTTTGTCAGCGTGATTTAAACCGCCAAATGTCGGATGGATATTAAAATGGCAAAAAAACAATTATTTTTATTCGGAAGTAAACTGTGTCCCGATTGCGGACCTGCCAAAGCATATTTAGAAAAAAAAGGAGTTAAGTTTCGGTATTTTGACATTACTGAAGATCTTGGGTATTTAAAGTTTTTGTTAAAATACAGAGACGAGCGTCCCGAATTCGGGGAGCTAAAAAGGGATGGGAAAATCGGTATTCCGTGTTTGATGATCGGTGATGGAGAAAAATTTATTTTCGATGTCAAAACTGCCGATTTATCGGAATGGATATACAGTCTATAGAAATAGACTGTATATTTTTACCGATTTACATTCGGAAGTATAAAATTCCGAGTGGTCTTCTAAAGCAGGGTACCAATAATAGAGTGTCCTGCTTTTTTATTTGTGCGGCACGTTTAATGACCCGATATTTTCGCCGAAGTTATTGATTCGTGCGGAGGGTTTAATACCCCGACGCTCCGCGACGGGGTTGTTGATTAACCGCTATTTTAAAACACTTAGGGGATTTATAAGTTTTCCGTTTTTATAAACCGAAAAATGAAGATGAGGACCTGTAGAGCGTCCTGTGTTTCCTACTCTGCCTATTATTTCACCTTGATTTACCGTTTGTCCGCGTTTAACGGTTATAACACTGAGATGTCCGTACATTGATTGGTAGCCGCCTCCATGCGAAATAATTATATAATTTCCATAGATGGAAGATACACCCGTATATGAAACCGAACCGTCGAGCGTTGCTTTAATTGCAGTTCCTGATGGTGCTGCAATATCAATCCCCGTATGAAAACTTGCTCTACCTGTAAATGGGTCGTGCCTTGTCCCAAAAGGCGAAGTAAACCGCCCTATGAGAGGATAAATAAACAATTCACCCATTGCTTTTTTTAATTCAAATTTGCTTATTGTTGCACCGGGAATAAATAATTTTTGATTTACGGTAATAATTTCATTTTCCAAATCGTTGGCATCTAAAATTGCCGTAACAGGTAAATTAAATTTCGCTGCAATAGAACTAATACTATCGCCTTTTAGTGCCGTGTAAAATATTCCGTCTATTGAGGGTATATTTAATTTATCTCCGGCTTTAAGCCGCTTTACATTGGAAATTTCATTTATCGAAATAAGCGTCCCTATATTTTTTAAACCGAATTTATATGTAATGCCTCCGAGTGTATCGCCTTTTGCTACGGTATAGGTTTCAAAATTAACGGCAGGGATAAAATCGGGTATTTCCGTTAAGCCGGAAAAATCTTCCGTCGCGGTATTTCCTGTTTCGGTTATTTCCGCATTTTCAAAATTTGTATTTGTATTGAATGTTCCGCTTTTTATGCTATATTCATACATTGCATTTTTTACGGAGGGGTCGTCCCAAAAATGAACAGCTTTTATTGAAGAAAAAGTAAAATTTCCAATGAAAAACGGTGCAGATAAAAATAATATAACTGTAAAACTTATTGCCGCAATAAAAATAAAGGCTCTAAACGAAATTCTTGTTTTTGCAAAAATATTAAAGTATTTTTTATTTTTTCTGCTTATGTACTCATTGTTTTCTATAGGCAGACATGTAATAATATTCATATTTCGTATATCGGCACAATAAAAAAAAAGTAAAATACAAGCTGAAAAGAAGTAATGTATATCGCACGTAAGGTCAAGGCTGCCGGTTGTAAGAATTCCATCTGATTAGGTGCGGTTTTTAGGTTATAATGTAATAAACCGAGTATTATATTTTAGGGGATGCACAATGATTTTATACCCTTCTAACTTTCAGCATTGACACAACACCCCCTGCATGCTACAATATACGTATGAGCGAGTTATTATCTGCCCGAAAATTGCCGATAGGTGTTCAGAGTTTTGAAGACCTACGCGAAAAAGAATTTCTCTATATTGACAAAACGGGATTTATTTCCCGTCTTGTAGAAAGCGGTAAAGTTTATTTTTTAAGCCGTCCGCGCCGATTTGGAAAGAGCCTTTTTCTTTCAACGT
>CALINC010000117.1 GCA_938045195.1 uncultured Treponema sp. | reverse complement strand
TATTGGTGATATCCAATAACGCAGCATCTACTACTTTTTGTAATTTAAGCACTTTAGTAAGATCGTCTCCCGTCGTAGGTACTTCTTTATCAGGATATTTTAATGCCAGTACAATGACGTCCGTATTATTGTCTATAGTTACCGTTTTTTCTTCTTTGCTTGCTACAGTGATTTTAGTGCCGGTTTTAACCTTGAAGGTTACATATTTTGTTTTTACATAAAATATCAGATAGTCATCTGTACTATCTTGCAGTTCAAGTTTACAAGTACCGTTTTGCAGTACCGGTGCCGTATGTGTTACACCTCCATAACTTATAGCTGAAAGTTCTTCAGCAGAACTATGATTGATAATGGTTAACACACTACCGCCTAAAAGTTGGCATATTTCTTCCGTTTTCCCTTCCTGTACCGCTAGGGTAGCGTTCTTGATATGTACTTCCTTCGTTTTTCCAAGTTCTATTGCAACTATATCTTTCAATGTAAAACTAACAGTAGTATTGTCTTTTTTCTTCAACACGGTAAGTTTAAGTTCATGTTGCATCGTATCCCCGAATTCAGTTTTCCACTCTTTACCGGAAACAATTGTTTCTTTATGTATTTTTCCGCCGTAATTTATTTCAACTATATCCCAAGATGTTTCATTGTAAATTTTTAAAACAGCAGCGTTCATCAAGTTTAAAATTTTGATTGGTTGTGTTTGTCCGGTTTGAATTACCAATGTATTGTCGGTTATATTAAATATTTGAGTTTTCCCTTTTTCAACAATAATTGTGTCATTTGCCCTTACCGAAAAAGAAACATTTTTTGTTTCATCATACACAGTAAAATAAAGATAGCCGGTTGCTTTTTCTGCAAGCTGTACGCTGCTGCTTGAACCTGCTTGTAAAAGACTCACTGTTTGATCACTGTATTTTATATCTTTTATAGAAAACGAAGTTTGATTTTTAATGGTCAAAACTGTTGTTTCCTCTTTAGGTTTCTCCGTCTTATGCGGACATCCCGCAAATAAAATCATAATGCTGATAAGTAGTGATAATAATAAATATTTTTTCATTTTAGTTTCTCCTTTTATTTTCTCTAACTATAAATTTAATATGTAATATCCGTAACGGCTGGGGCGGTTACGCTCGTTCCGTTACACTGAAAGCTGTAGACTTTACCCCGCTCAAGTAAAAATGGGGCAACCGTAATTGTGCTTGCACTATCCGTAACAAAAAATTTAAGAGCTTGCATTGTTTCGGCAGCTTCAATATCGGAAATATTCAATTCATAAAAACCGAATTGTCCGCTTGCCAAATTAAGTTCTTCTGTGCCGAGTTTTTTTAAGTACGTACTTCCTTGCAAAACTTGAAAACTTTTACTTCCCGTATTCTGCACTTTGATGTAGCAGTGTATAAATTTCAGTTGACCGCTTGCAGGCTGCTTAATCGTTTTGGTATAGGTTTCATCTTTTTTTAATACAAACGCAATATTTGAAATATCCTGCTTTGCCTGTACATACAAGGGGGTTCCCGTTCCGGATGTAAATGTATCGGCAAGCTGTACGTTATACCGCAGATAAAACACATCGCCGATTGTTTGGTCAGCACTCGGCGGCAGCTTTACTTTTTCTGTAGAGCCTGCATTAACCGTTACAAGCGGCTTTGCCGATGTATCCAACGATGAAGGATTAACATTCCTATAGATATCCACTTTAAAAGAAGATTCGTTAAAAAAGTTGACGGTTACGGTGTTTTTATCTTCACCGTTATAGTTACCGGTATTTGAGGTTTTGCCGCTGTTTGATTGAGGGCACCCTGCAAACAAAAATACAATTCCAAGAATTGCACATAAAAATAAAATCTTTTTCATTGTTTAATTCCTTATATTGCCATCTTGCCTGAAAAGACAAGATGGCAATATATTTTATTTTTTATAAACCGAAAAGTTGATTTATATTTACGGCACCCTTATCTTCAATGGGTTCTAAGGTTAAATTGTCCTGCTGATCACCTTTAATTGTAATCGTATATTTTGTATCAAGTTTATAGGTGTATGCAGGTATTTTGTTGGGATATAAAGCGGAACCTATGGTTAAGGTTTCCATAGCGAAGCTGTCTGGATAAGCTCCATCCGCATCTTTATTAAATGCTACAAAGAAAGTGGCTTGGCTTCCGCTTTTAATACCTTTGATTCCCAATGAAGTTTCAAATTCTGTTGTACCTTTTTTAAAACGCACTGCTGTATTTGACTGATTGTTTATCGTTAAATAAAAACCGCCTGAAGATAACTGTAAGGCGGAAGCATCCCATAACTCACCGACATTCCAAGAATCTGCATCCGTAATTGCAAAATCTTGTGCATAAGGTTTTTTTGTCTTTTGAAATTTCGGAACAACGCTGTATATTTCGTTATCCCGTGCTATGTATTTTTTGAAAACGGGATACAGGGTATAGTCGCCCGGGTTTACATTTATTACGGTATTTGCCGTAAATGCTCCGACATAGCCTAACACTTCACCTTCGGGAGAATTGCAGCGTATTTCAACATTAAATGCTGAGTTGTTTTGCAAAGTAAGTTTTGCATTTCCGCCGGATTTACTGCTGATGGTATACACCAAATCGTTCGAACCTGTTTTATTATAAAACGCATACACACTTGCAAACGGAGAATTCTTTACAGCCGCTAAGTTGTCTTTGTTTTCATTATAAACTTTTTCGGTCAAAACTAACAAAGCAAAATCGCCTGTCCCGCTGAATAATTGATCATCCATACGTAAGCCGTGATTACTGGCATTAGCCGGTATGCCGCTTATAAGAGTTGAGCTGCTTATTTCGCCTTTAAAAGCGACCAGCCGTTCTCCGGTATTGTTTTTTACGGAAATGGAACGGGTTTTAAAGTTGTCAAACGATACTTTTCCTCCGCCGGAATTTTGTTCTTCCTTTCCCTTTTTTTTACCAAATCCATTCGGGCATCCCAAAAAAGACATAAGCGTAATGCTTAGAACCAATAGAACACAAATTCTAAAAACAGATTTAGTTCTCATATAAAACTCCTTTTCTGCACAGTGCAGAATTTAAATATTTTAAAAAAGCTTTCGTCCTGCACAAGATTGTTCCGCCGCTTTGAGCGGAGATAATTTTGCAAACATTCCGAATACGCTTTTTTGACCAAAGAAAAACCCGTATTCCGTTTATGCACAATAAAGCATACGGCGTATACGGGCTGATAGCGTTTGAGATAAATATTATTGTTGTTTAAAGATATGAATAAGGATTTTACACACGGAGTAGAAGAAATTATTAAAAAAAAGAAGAAAAATAATGAAAAAAACGGGATGAGGGGCTTGACAAAAAAAATTAAATTTTCATAATCTTCTTGTCGCTTGTCGCTTGTCGCTTGTCGCTTGTCGCTTGTATTAGATTCTTCTTCATAATTATAGTAATTTTAGCAAATAATGAAAAATTTGTCAAGTATTCGCATTGCATCATTGCATCACGTTAAATCTAACCGAAAAAAAAAGCTGTTCATCACGTAAAAATCTCAGTGTTAGAAGCGGCACTTAAGTAGCGTGCCGCTTCTAACATCGAGTTTTCTCTCGAAAACTCGCGTATATACATGTGCGCTCACGCGCACCAATACGTCATCTTCGGAAGTTGATACTTCCTGCAATGCCGCATTTTAAGGAAGGTCTTATGGCAAAACATAATCGCCGATACAAAGATTCCGTTTTCGTCGACTTTTTCGGCGAAGATAAAAATGCAAAGAGCAATTTTCTCTCGCTCTACAACGCGCTCCACGATACTCACCTTGACGCACCTACGGAGCTCGAGGTGCTCCGCCTTGAACAGGTCATGTATATGGCTTTTCGGAACGACGTCGCCTATCTCATAGACGGTAAAATCATCGCCCTGACAGAACATCAATCCACAATCAACGCGAATATGCCGTTGCGCTTTTTGCAGTACGCCGCACGCCTCTACGAGCGCATCCAAAACCCGCGCGACCGCTATCTGAGGCGTCTGAAAAAGATCCCGACACCTGAGTTTTACGTGTTCTACAACGGCGAAGAAGAGTATCCCGAACGGGTGACATTAAAACTGTCAGATGCTTTTATCGTACAGCCTGCAAAACCGAGCCTCGAACTCCTATGTTTTTTGTCAAGCGGAAAAGTAAAACTTTTTAGATTTTCTTCCACACTTGACCGCTCCCCGTCCCTGTAATCCCTTGTTTTACATGTTTGCTCTAGCCCGCTTGTAAGACACGGGCAGGCAGTTGTTTATATTCCATCCCCTTATTTTTCATTATTAAATACAATAATTTTGCCATCTTCCGCGCTATCGCCGTTATCGATACCTTCTTCCCTTTCCCTCCTCCTGTCATATAAAAGTATTTTGCCTGTAATGCTCCCCCATACTTGCTTCGTACCAATGCCCATGCCGCCTGATATAATAGTGCTCTGACAACCCTATTCCCCTGCTTCGTAATGTGCCCATACTTGTTTATCGTACCCGAACAATCTATCCGCGGTACTAAACCAAGATAATTAGCCACTTGATCTCCATTACTAAACCGCTTTCCATCTCCAACATATGCTGCAAATGCAAGTGCCGTCTTTTCTCCTACCCCCGGTATCGTTTGTGCCCGCTTGATAGATTCATCCTCTTCGCATTCCTTTTTTATCATCCCTTCCAACGTCTGTATGTGCCCTTCCAATACCGTAAGCCTCTCACACACTCGTTTCGCTTGGTCTGCTTCATACCCAAAAAGCTGGGGAAGCACATGCTGCCGCTTTGTATCCCTTTTCAAATCACTCTTCGTAATTGTCGTTATCCCGCATTGCACGAATAAGGCATGCAGTCGATTTATCTCTTGTGTCCGATCTTCTTTCAAGCTCTTCGTTTCTCTGACTAACTTCCTCCGATTCCATTCCGTATCCGTCGGTACATCCACTATCGGTAAGTCTTCCTTTTCATATAGCTTAATCAACCGTGCAAGCTTTACCGCATCTTCTTTATCCGTCTTCTTCGTACTGGCATAGATTACCGACAGCTGCGATGCGTTTAAGATTACCACCGTGCAGCCGATCATCCTCA
>CALINC010000116.1 GCA_938045195.1 uncultured Treponema sp. | reverse complement strand
TCATAATAAAACCTTTGTCTCTAACACCGTAGTAATTGCCTTCTGCAACGTAAAGTCTATCTCCCGGTTGAGCCTTCTCTGCGGCTTTTTCAATGTTTTTGAATGGAGCATCCTTCGTGCCTGCATTACTATTTTTGCCTGTTTCTTTTGAAACATAATAGTCTGCCGCGATTAGATTTGCCGACACCGAAGCGGCAAATATACAAGTTATAATGAGTTTTTTAACCATAAACTTCTCCTTGGTAAATATTATATAACACCACTAACGAAAAAACAATGTTTTATTAGAATAATTTTTATAATTTTTGATTTTGTATGCTTTTTATGGTAGGAATTGTTATTAAAACAAACCTTAAAACAGGAAATGTTCATTGAAAGGCAAAAATAATTATCGTATCTAAATGAATTCTATCAAAAAAGCAGATTAGGAATGACGGAACATACGGGTGCAGGCGTATTGACAAATCTACACATAAGTAACATAGATTATAGAAAGCTCTAAAAATATCAAGGTACCTATAAAAACCTCAGTTTTTAAAGGCTTTCCTTAAATTTAATTTCTGCGGCTAAGTTAGTAGTCTTGACTTTTCTTATCTTAAATAATAGTATAAACGTATAAGCTTGAAAAGGTTTCCAAGTTTCTTGTTTGTTTTTGTTAGCTTTCTACAATAAAGAAAGTCTATCTTATTTTTGGGGGAATTTTATGCGTGCTGTAGATATTATTATGAAAAAACGGGGTACTAAAGGCAACCCCATTGAACCGCTTACCCGTGAGGAAATAGAATTTATAGTATCGGGTTATGTAAAAGGAGAAATCCCGGATTATCAAATGTCGGCATGGCTTATGTCAGTTTATTTTAATGGAATGACTTTTGAAGAAACAGCTTGCCTTACCGAAATTATGCTTCATTCAGGCAATGTTATGGATTTATCCGGCTTGACTGGGCCTTTTATTGACAAGCATTCTACAGGCGGTGTGGGCGATAAACTTTCGCTTCCGCTTGCACCGATTGTTGCCGCCAACGGAATAAAAGTGCCGATGATGAGCGGCAGGGCTTTAGGACATACAGGAGGTACTCTTGATAAGCTAGAAGCAATTACAGGTTATAGAACTAACTTAAATATAGAAGAATTTAGAACTTTTATTTCAAAAATCGGTTTTGCAATGACAGGACAAACAAAAGAAATTGTTCCTGCCGATAGGCTTATGTATGCGATGAGAGATGTTACGGCAACCGTTGAATCCGTTCCGCTTATAACTTCAAGTATCTTATCAAAAAAAGTTGCCGAGGGTTCGGAGGCTTTAGTTTTTGATGTAAAGTGCGGCTCAGGCGCATTTATGAAAACTGTCGAAGACGCAACTGCTCTAGCTGTAAGCCTTACGGGTACTGCAAAAGCAATGGGAAAAAAGGCAGCTGCATTAATCACAAATATGAATGAACCGCTCGGAAACATGGTAGGAAATTTTTTGGAGATTGAAGAAACCGTTGATATTCTAAAAGGGGAAGGACCACAAGACACAACCGATTTAACTCTTTTACTTGCGGCAAGAATGCTGATGTTAGGCGGCAAGGCAAAATCTGAAGACGACGGAATTAAACTTGCAAAACAGGCTGTATCATCCGGCAAGGCTTACGAACTTTTTATGCAAAACGTAGAACTGCAAGGCGGAAATGCAAAAACGCTTTCCGGCGAATTAAAAAAACGCCGAAGCCGTTTTACCGAAAATCTTTTTGCAGAACAAGACGGATATATTCAAAGTATAAATGCGTTCAATACAGGTCTTGCCGGTGTAAATCTTGGAGTTGGAAGAAATAAAACGACTGATGCCGTATGCCCCGATGCCGGAATGGAAATTTTAAAGCATGCAGGAGATAAGGTAAAAAAAGGCGATGTAATTATGAAAGTCTACGGAAAAGATGCCGCCTGTATGCAAGGCGCAATGCAGCTTTTAAAGCAGGCAGTAACATATTCTTCCGCAGCTCCGCAAAAACAAGAGCTTGTTTTTAAAGTAATTACACAGGATTAAAACAGCTTATTGTTATATTTAAAAGAAAAACCGGAGCTTACGGCATTTAGCACTCCATTGCTTGTAAATAGCCTTTTAATTTTCCGCATATTCTAAAAAGCTCTTCGAGTTTTTCTTTTTCGCCTGCAATAACTTCAGCCGGAGCATTTTTAATAAAATTTTCGTTTTTTAGTTTGGCTTCAATTTTTGCAGCGTTCAAAGAATTTTTTTCAAGCTCTTTGGTAAACCGCGCCTTTAATTGAACAATATCAATTGCCTCGCCGGTAATTAAAAACGCCTCAAAACCCGCCCCTGCCGTACCGATTGAAGTGCCCGGTTTTTCTGCAAGGCTTTGGATAAACTGCAATTCGGCAAGTCCTGAAAGCATTTTGATGATTTCACCATTTTCGCGGGCAGCTTCTGCCGGAGTTCCCGTTTCGAGGTATAAGGCGGCTTTGAGTTTAAGCTGCGGGTCGATGCCGCATTCCGTCCGTAAAGCGCGAAGATTGCGGACAATTTCCTGCATTGTGCGGAACCGTTTTGCAGAAGCTTCGTCAACCCGTTCCGCTTTTTCTTCGGGATATGAAGCGGTCATTAAAACCTTTGCTTTCGGTAAGGCTCCTTCGGCACAATTTTCAGGCAGCTTTGAATAAATTTCTTCCGTTACAAATGCCAAGAAAGGATGCAAAAGCCGCAAACTCTCTTCCAAAACGGAAAGCAAGACGGAAGCGGCTCGGTCTTTTTCAGCCTCATCACCGTTTTTGAACGAAAGTTTTGTTCCTTCAACATACCAATCACAAAAATTATTCCAAAAGAATTCGTAAACTGTTTGAGACGCATCGTTGTAGCGGTAAGCGTCAAGAGCCGAGCGAACGGTTTTTGCCGCTTCATTCAGCTCATGGAAAATCCAGCGGTCAAGCTCGGTTAAATCTTCCCGTTTTACCGGCACGACGGTTCTTCCCTCCAGATTCATCAAAATATAGCGGGAAGCGTTCCAAATTTTATTTGCAAATTTAGAACCGAACTTAAAGGTTTCGCTGTCAATTAAAATATCCTGCCCTTGTGCACACATAAACGCCAAGGTGAATTTCATAGCATCCGCACCGTATTCTTCTATAATATCAAGCGGATCAACACCATTACCAAGCGACTTACTCATTTTTCTGCCCTGCTTATCACGTACCAGTCCGTGAAGCACAATGTCGGTAAACGGCACGGTATCGGTAAATTCCAATCCCGCCATAATCATTCGGGAAACCCAAAAAAATATGATGTCATAACCGGTTACCAGAGCTTCTGTAGGATAAAAGTGCGGTAAGTCTTCGGTTTTTTCAGGCCAGCCGAGCGTAGAAAAAGGCCAAAGCCAGCTTGAAAACCAAGTGTCAAGCACATCTTCATCTTGTTTAAGATTTTTTGAATGACAATGAGGGCATTCGCTCACATCGGTGCGGCTGACAATTTGTTTGCCGCAGGTTTCACAGTACCAAACGGGAATGCGGTGTCCCCACCAAAGCTGGCGCGAAATACACCAGTCGCGGATATTGTTCAGCCAATGCGAATAGGTATTTTCCCACTTTTGCGGATAGAATTTAATTTCGCCTTTTTGCCATGCGGCAAGGGCTTTTTCTGCGAGCGGTTTCATTTTAACAAACCACTGTTTTGAAAGATATGGCTCGACCGCCGTTTTACAGCGGTAACAGCAGCCGACCGAATGTTTAATTTTTTCTTCCGCTTTAAAAAGACCGAGTTCGGTTAAATCGGCAATGACGGCTTTTCGGGCTTTTTCCATAGAAAGATTACGGTATTTTTCGGGAACGCTGTTATTTAACGAGCCGTCGGGATTGATGATATTTATAACCGGCAGATTGTGCCGCTTACCGACTTCCCAGTCGTTAGGATCGTGAGCCGGTGTAATCTTTACAACACCCGTGCCGAATTCGCGGTCAACATACGAGTCTGCAATAATGGGGATTTTTCTTCCGGTAAGCGGAAGATTGACGAATTTGCCGATAAGCGAAGCATAGCGGGAGTCTTCAGGATGAACCGCAACAGCCGTATCGCCCAAAAGCGTTTCGGGGCGGGTTGTGGCAATTTCTATTTTTGTAGAACCATCCGGCAAGGCGGCTCCGTCTGCAAGCTCATAAAAGAGGTGATACATCGCCCCTTTTTTTTCTTCATGTTCAACTTCATCATCGGAAAGTGCCGTACCGCACGAGGGGCACCAGTTTACAAGATAATTCCCCTGATAGATAAGCCCTTTTTCATACAGAGAAACAAACACCTCGCGTACGGCTTTTGAAAGCCCCTCATCCAGCGTAAAACGCTCGCGGCTCCAATCAACGGATGCCCCCATTTTTCGGAGCTGTTTTGTGATAACGGCATGGTGTTCTTTTTTTACCTGCCAAGTGCGTTCGATAAAAGCCTCCCGCCCCAAGCCGGCGCGTGTTTTGCCTTCCTCTTTCAGTTTTTTTTCTACAATATTTTGTGTTGCGATACCGGCATGGTCGGTTCCCGGTATCCAGAGCGTTTCATCGCCTTTCATACGGTGATAGCGGACGATAACATCTTGGAGGGTTTCATCAAGGGCGTGTCCGATGTGTAAGACTCCCGTAACATTAGGCGGCGGAATGACGACGGTAAACGGTTTTTGAGTGCCGCTTTTTTTTACCGGCTTAAAACAGCCGGCTTTTTCCCAAGCAGCATAAATGCGGTCTTCAAAATCTTTCGGGTTATACGATTTTTTCATTTCAATTGCAGTTAATTTTTCCGCCATAGTTATCCTCTTAAAAACAGTAGAATTCATAAAAAACTATTTTATTATATTTTACAAGTATTTTCAATACTGTGTAAAAATACGGTTTTTATTTTACTGAAAATTAGAAAGAAAAATAAATTGAGGCGGAAACTTTTTTAAAGACAAATGCCGAATTTTTATCGGGGTTTATTTTTCTATGAGTAACATAAACGCGTCGGGCATTTAAAGTATATATAACTTCGCTTCCCCATACAGGTTCTAATTTTATCGTAATAAAATCTACAGGTTTAAAACAAGCTGCAAATGTCAATTCAAAATTCCAAAATCTTTCACTTATGTTTTGACTTTCGGGAAGAGGTTCATACAGTTTTTTTAATGTTTTAAATTCAAGCATAAGTTTGCTTAAATATAGGGGCATATTATATTCTATAGAATAAACACCTGTGTACACGGCACCGTTTCTATTTTCGCCCAAATCGTTTTTCCAAATCCAAAATTTTGAATCATCGCCGGAAGCCAAGGTTTTATAATCTATCCCTTGTACGGTTTTGAAAACCAATCCTGCCCATTTGCTTTCAACAAAATCGGCTATACTAAAATGTAAATCAAGCCCTGTATAAAACAAAAGTAAGACTTCGGAAAAATTATACGGTATTATCTCCATTTGTTTTTTAGGCAATTCTTTTATTTCTGCAAAACCGTAAAAAAATCTTTTTTTAAAAGCCCAGCCCGAACCAGCCCCGAATTCCGCAAAAAAATCAACAAAGGGCAGATAAGAAAATTTTAAATTTGTCTTTGCCTCTATTATAGAAACCCCTAAGTTTATGCCGCAGGAAAGTTGAAAATATTTTCGGCTGTTTGGTGCCGCATAAAATTTAATATGCTCATTTGCCGATACAAAGAAATCCCATGGATACTCTAAATGCAAAGAGACTTCGGTATTTAATGTAACTTTTTCACAAAAAACCGGATAGAGGGAAATAAAGAGAAAAAAGATATACAGAAGTGTTTTTTTATAAGTTTTAAACATAACGATTTAAAGAATAGTAACCGTTTTTATATACTATGTCTATATCTGCATAGTGATAACGAATTTCGGTTAGATTTTTACGTGAGTAAATACGGTTTTATTTATAGAAAAATAGAAACGTTTTTATGTTTCATAAAAACTTACTCCTGTTTGCAAAGCATTGTTTTTTTTCTCTTTGCTATATACCTACCGCCCTCTACAAACAGCATAATGACACAGGCAAACATATAAATAAGAACAAGCATAACATAAGCATGCCAATCAAATATATCATGTATGATAGTACTTGTAAAATTATGTAAGGAATGAAGCAAGATGGAAGCATAAAGGCTTTTTGTTTTTTCGTAACAATAAGCAAGCAAAAAACCGATCAACATAGTTCCGACAATATATGAATAACCTCCTTCAATATGTCTCAAGCCGAATAATACTGAAGAAATAACAGCGGCAATTTTTGCGTTAAATAATTTTTTTGTATCTTCGTATATTACCCCTCTAAACATAAGCTCTTCATATATTGGAACTATGGTTATGGTAGTTATAAATCGCTGAATACGTAAGGAACTGGGGTTAAAATACGCACGAAATATCGTATAAAGGGTAAAACTTTCTTTTCCCGTAAATCTATTAAAAAAATACACAAATGACTTTTGAACAAGGTTTTGAAAATTATTAAAGCCGCGAAATCCACCCCATTGCAAAAGTGCTATTGCCGTAATATCGATCAAAAATATTTTTAGTACCGTAGAAACCTTAAAGGGCTTAAATTGTAAAAGCTGTTTATTTTCCTTAGACCGTTTATATAGTATGACCGCACCACCAATTAGCATATATAAGGCAGTTTTAAGTATAAACCAGTATGCATCGCTACACATCCTATCCATAACCTGGAGAATAAGAAATCCAATAAAAGCTTCAACTAGAACCGATATCAGCCAAAAAAATATAGTTAAAATGTTCTTTTTTTCAACTTTCATAAAAACTTACTCCTCACAGAAAAAAAACAGCCGCAACAGAAAGGATATTTTGTTATTAGTTAATTTCTATGGGGCAGGTTAATGTTCTGTTTTAGTAACCCCATCTCTTTTTCCATCTCCCCTTCGGATCATCGATCTTCAAAAAATCAGCGCCGCCGCCGTTACCGCCGCCGCCGTCTTCATGGATGTGCGGTGAATACATTCCTGCGTTGTTGCCTAGTAGGCTGCAAGTAGAAGCAACAGGGTTTCCAATAGACGGATCCTCTATAGAAAAGAAGCCCATACCGTCATTAATTATTTTTTGATTAATATCAAAATCCATATTTTCCTCATTATGACTGTAATAACTCATATACTCTGTTACGGCTGCACTTGTAAGTATAGGATACGTTTATTGATTTGTCAAGTTTTATTTATAAAAATGTCAATGTTTTATAAAAAATGATTTTACAAGAACAATCTATTTTAACCCCTATAATAAAACACGGTATTCTATTGGTTAAAGATGTATACAGATTTAAAAAAATATATTACAATAAAACCGAAAAAAAAGCGGTTCATCACATAAAAATCTAACCCAAGTATAATAAGCCT
>CALINC010000115.1 GCA_938045195.1 uncultured Treponema sp. | reverse complement strand
CAAACTCGCTAGATAAACAGAGAGGCACCATCTGTGCCGAACTGTTTATCGCATCTTCTATAAAAATATTTTGCAGGGATTTTTAAATCCCGAAAAATATTTTTTCACGCAGTTTTGCTTTATGCAAAACTGCATACAATAATACGACGTTTGACCGATGAGGCAAACTCGCTAGATAAACAGAGAGGCACCATCTGTGCCGAACTGTTTATCGCATCCCTGTTGCCTATTCTAACATTAAAAAAGCATTTTAGTCAATAATACTATTACTTGATTTTTTACATAAAAATACTTATACTATATATGCTTGGAGGGCATAATGTTACCTTTTTATTTTCTTTCGATAACGACTAATTTAATTATGGGACTTGTTTTGGCTTTTTTCGATAAAACGAAAAAAGGAGATGAACCTGCCGACAGAGAAATTCCGTTTCCTTTTATGCGGGAATCCACCTTTTTGCTTTTAGTAACGATTTTTTCCGCTTTTACGGCAATTTCAAAATTGTTGACTCCTGTCGGAACAAACATCATTATTTTGGGTGATTTTATTCCCGTAGTTGCAGGTCTAGCAGGCTCTCTTGTTTTTTTGGGACGTTATTTGGAATCATTACCCAATACAAAAACTTTGCCGGATTTTTTTAATATTTTAAAAAGCTATGACGAAATAATAGCATATATTTGCCTATTTGCAGCAGGTTCACACCTTTTATTTTCCAAAGTTATCTTCCTTTAGTATTCAAAAAGTGTAAGATATACAAACATGAAGCATTTTTTACGCTTGCTTTTTTTTATTTTTATAATCGCCTCATGTACAAAAAACAGCGGTTTGCAAGAATTGGAATTGCCTGAAGATTCTGCGATGAATGATGCAAACCGCTTTGCTCTTATAATTGAAACCTATGTTTCGTTACGGGATAAACCCGGCGATGACGGTATTGCAATAGCACATGCCCGCAAACTTGATATTTTTCCGGTTGAGGGTTTACAAATAATAAAAGATGATGGTCAACAGATTTTATGGGTAAATCTCGGCTCCGGCTGGGTAAAAAGAGACAGCGTTCAATTATATCCTTCAAAAGAAAAAGTTTTAAAAGCCGCAGAAAGTATGTAAATTATCGGCACAGACCTAAGTTCATTCATTAGTTATAATTTTATCAATAACAATATTTAGTTTTACAATTAAAATCCCCGTATACCGTTCAATATTTTCAATAACATATTGTTGAAGCTGATGAATCTTTCCGGTAAGCTGCGTACCGAACGGAACGTCGATAGTTAATGACAGTTCATAACCGGTAGAACCGGGTTTTATAGCCAGTTTTTTTATTGCAATTTTTTTATCGTATTCTTCTATACAATGAAGAACCATTTGTGTTAAAGCCGGTTCGGAAATTTCTACGGCACCTACTTTTGAAAATTCAGGGCGTACTACCGATTTTTCAAATAACTTAGATTGTTCCGCTCCTATAAGCGGCGTTTTTTTATTTTTAAAGAATAAGCGTACTTTATCATAAAATATTTGCGGATAGTTCCGCTTTATTTCGATAGACGGAACGGGAATTACATGCTTTCCTTCAACACGGCGCGAACGCATAGCCGATTCTATTTCTTCACGCGTAGCAATATCCTCAATTTTTATGATCTTTGACGGCTGCGGAATTTGAAGACGGGCGGCAATTTTATTAACCATTTTTTCTGAAGTTCCCAAAATAAGTATTTTTTTAAAATTATTGGTTTGTAAAGCCCTTGCCGCATCATCTCTGCGTTTTTTTTCATCGAAAAGAGCAACTTTTACAGCCGCTAAAAAAGTTTTTTCCCGTTTTGCAGATTGACCGGCAATTATTTTATCATTATGAATTAAAAGCCCGTCATCAATTATAAGTTCAATACCCAGTTTTTCAGCCAATAATTTAGATCGGAAACTTTTTCCGGTACCGCTTTCGCCGACAAGAGCATACACATTTATTTTTCCGATATGCCAAAGTATATTTCGCAAAAATCCCATGGTATTTCTTTAAATACCGCCTTTTTTAATTTCGTTCGGACAAAATTAACTTAAGCGTTATTTCTTTTTTTCCGCGTACAACTTTTAGCGTTACCGTTTCGCCCGGTTTCTTATCTTCCAAAACGGAATAATAATCGGTCAGATTTCTTATTTTTTGACCTGCAATTTCAGTGATAATATCGCCGCCTATATAAAAGACCGATGCATATCGTCCAAAGCCCGAGCGGACGGCCTCATTGCCGCCTTTAAGGTCTGCTTTTGCCGCATTGCTCCCTCGTTTTACTTGAGAAACTAAAATACCTGAGGAAACCGGCAAGTCGGCATAAGAAGCGAGCTGACGCGAAATTTGAACGAGCTCAGCATCAATGGAACCGCGAATAACCTTTCCGTATTTTAAAATATCGGCAGTAACCCGTTTTGCAGTATTAACCGGAACAGCAAAGCCCACGCCTGCAGAACTTCCTGATGTAGAATAAATCATAGTATTTATACCTATCATTCTGCCTTGCGTATCTAAAAGAGGACCACCCGAATTACCCGGGTTAATTGCCGTATCGGTTTGAATCATATTTTTTATGATAATATTTTTATCATTTTGAATAGGTCTGCCCAAAGCCGAAACTATACCGTCGGTAAGGGTCCTTTCTAAGCCGAAAGGGTTGCCGATAGCCAAAACCCGCTGCCCTACTTTTAAATTTGCCGAATTTCCAAATTTTATTGTCGTGAGTTTCATATTTTTAGGCGGATCGAATTTTAAAATCGCCAAATCGTTTTCAACATCCGTACCGACAATCTTTGCCTCATATTGTGAGCCGTCATAAAGTGAAACAAATATCTTTGAAGCGTCTGCAATTACATGCGTATTCGTCAATACCAGACCGCTTTCGTCTATTATTGAACCGGAGCCGGAACCGCCCTCTACGGGAACGGGTTCTAAAAACCAGTTTACGGATACGGTTTCCGTCGTTATATTTACAACAGCCTCATTTGCAGATTCATATACGAAGATATTCTGAGCTTCCATTTGGCTATAACTTGAATCGGAAGCAGTATTCATAGATTGAAAATTTGCAGACTGTTCTTCAAAAACCGTTTGCTTAAGCCCAATATCTTCAATATCACCCGAATCCGTAACATTCGCTGATATTCCGGTATTTTTTGTATTAAATTGTGTACCTGCCCAAAAAGCCGCAGCACTTACAATAACTGCAATAAAAAAGGCAAAAAAAACGGTTTGTTTCCTACTATATAATTTCATATTCGTTTTACTTCCCATTTAATAAATAATTTCATATAAGGTAATAAAATTTAAGGGGTAACGTCAAGTCCGCGTTTTCCTATATCCGTTCGATATTGGGCATTAGGAAAATGTATGGAAGAAATTTTTTTATACGCCTTATCTAAAGCCCCTTTTAAGTTCGTATCATTTGCAGTGATACAAAGAACTCTTCCGCCATGTGTAAAAAAATCTCCGTTTTTTATCGCAGTGCCGGCGTGAATAACAGTTGCCGATTCATCGCTTTTTATTTCTTCGGCATTAAGTTTTTCGTCCGGCGAAGAAGATTCCGGATAACTGCCGCTCGCCATAACGACTGTCGCTGCATAACCTTTTTTCCATTTTGGAAAGGCATCATGTATTCTGCCTTCAGCACAGGCTTTCATAGTTTTAATTAAGTCGCCGTCAAAAAGCTGCATTAAAACCTGAGTTTCAGGATCTCCAAAACGGCAGTTATATTCCAAAACACGGATACCTTTTTGCGTCAGCATTAAACCGGCATATAAAACACCGATATAAGGCGTTCCGTTTTCAGCCATTTTTTTTATTACAGGTAAAATCGTTTCTGCCGCATATTTTTCCGCCTCTTTTATGGGACAAATAGGAGCAGGTGCATACGCCCCCATTCCGCCGGTATTGGGCCCCTTATCATTATCGTTCAGTCTTTTATGGTCTTGCGAAGACGGCATAACGGCTATATCTTTTCCATCTGAAAACGCTAAAATAGAGACTTCTTCTCCCGTCAATCTTTCTTCAATAATAACTTTATGCCCTGAAGCTCCAAAACGGTTTTTAAGCATTATTTCTTTTAATTCGGATATTGCTTCTTCTTTTGTTGCAGGCAGAATAACGCCTTTACCCGCAGCTAATCCGTCGGCTTTAATGACAAAGTCATACTTGATATTTGCAATATGAGCTTCGGCGGCTTTAAAATCGGTAAAAGATTTATATTCTGCTGTAGGAATATGCAAACTTGTCATAATTTGTTTGGAATAATCTTTTGAACCCTCAAGTTTTGCACAGGCTTGAGACGGACCGAAAAAAGCGATTTTTTTTCCGTATTGTTTTGATTTTTTAGCGACAATATCCCCCAAGCCCAAACACAGCGGAACTTCAGTACCTGCAATTATTAAATCTACGGCATTTTCAAATGCAAAATTTGCCGCTTTCTCTACTTCTTCCGGTTTTATTGGAATATTCTCTCCCAAAGCTGCCGTCCCCCCATTACCCGGCGCAATAAATAATTGTCCGCATAAAGGAGATTCTTTCAGTTTTAAAGCAATGGCGTGTTCCCGTCCGCCTGAACCTATAAGTAAAATATTCATATATGTATTATACCAAAAAAACAAGAAAATGCAATCATTCCATTATCGTAATTTCAACTCTTCTGTTTTTTGCTCTACCTTCTTCAGTGTCGTTTGAAGCAATCGGTTTGGTACCTCCAGCACCTGCATACATACATTGCTCAGCTTTAATTCCGAGCTTTATAAGCTCTTGTGCAATAGTTTGTGCCCGTTGAAGTGAAAGCTGTTGTTGGTCTTCATTTTTACCGACATCGGCTGTGTGTCCCTCAATAAAAAAAAGCGGAGCTTTTGAAGCCTTTAATACGGCTGCAATTTCGGCTAATTTTTTTTCTTCTCCTGCAAGCAGTTCAGCCTTATCGGCTGCAAAGTTTAAATTTTTCAATTTAAGCACGGTTCCGCGCTTTGTTTTTGTTACGTCAAAATTTTCAGAAGGCAAAATAGATGTAACTTCAGCCCGTTTTATAGAGTTTATCCCAGTCCCGCCGCCGGAATAAGAATAAAAATGTAGTAAAAACCCTCTGTTTTTTACCGTTCCGCCGTCCTTATAAAAGAATTCTTCTTCAATTTTTTCCCGAATAAAAAGCAGCTGATTAGTTTCGGCATCATAATAAATATCGGCTTTGCGGCTGCCTTCCGATTTTATCATATCGGTATCGCCTGCATTATCCGTTTTGTTATACCGTAGAGCAAAAACCGCTTGCACATAATGCACGCTTGTTCCATTGTATATGGTTTTGCCCCTGTATTCAAATTCGGCAAAAATAGGGATTCTAACGCTATTTTTATTAGGCTTCGGTTTTACACTTACGGTAGCCCTGCCCTCCCATGTTTCGCCCGTTACAAGCTCATCAAATTTTTTAACGGGAAGAACGGGAAAACTGCGGAAAAGTGGATAGCCTGAATCTTTTGTAAAATTTTCCCTCTGATACGGATTATCATAGTCTATTGCAGGGTTAGTGTTAAGCGTAAAAGCTATGGGTAAAACAGCATCTATAGGAAAAGCCGTATTTTCCATATTTTTTCTGGTTTTTCGTAAAACAAAGGCTTCACCCTCGTAGTTAAATATGGAATGATCTGCATAGACCGTTTCGGTTTCGATAATATAGAAGCGGGCTTCGTTATATGTGAGCCCTATGTATTTTCCGTTTATATATGTAGAATAATCGGACTTTTCAGTAACGGTTATTCTATTTTCAAACCGCTCTACTTGGGCAAAGATAATTTGATGTAAAACAAAAAAAAATACACAAATAAAAACAGCTTTTTTTACAGTCATCGAATTGAAAATTCCCCTTATTCATCTATGGAATTATCAGGATTTTTGTGCAGCATAATTTTTATAGTTTTAACCTTGTGTCCGTCCATATCTTGAACAATAAAATCGTAATTTTTCCATACGGCTTTTTCATATTTTACCGGAATTTTTCCAAATAAATCAAAAACAAAACCGCCTAAAGTTTCAAACTCATCGGAGGGTAAATCTTCGGCTTTTATAGCTTCTTTTAAATCATCCAAGTCGATTCGCGCATCGCAAAGCCAAACACCCTCGCCTATTGCTGTTATGTCCTCCACTTCATTATCAAACTCATCTTGAATATCGCCTACAATTTCTTCTATAATGTCTTCCATACAGACAATACCCGACACGCCGCCGTACTCGTCTACGGCAATCGCTATGTGCAGATGGCGCCTTTTGAATTCGCGTAAAAGCACGTCTATCCGCTTTGATTCCGGAACAAAAAAAGCCTTACGCACAACTTTTTGTAAATCTATTTTTTCGTTTTTAGGCAAGAGCTTTAAAATATCCTTGACGTATAAAATTCCGATAACATTGTCGATGGATTCTTCATACACAGGAAACCTTGAGTGTCCGCTTTCCGAAATTTTCACCAAGATTTCATCACTCGGCGTATCAAGCGAAAGAAAATCTACGTCGATTCTGGGTATCATAACCTCTTTAACCGCCGTATTCGATAAATCAACTATTCCGCGTATCATATCGCGCTTTTCATCATTAAGTCCGTTTTTTAGAATTTGCGAAACATTAGGTTCCTTCTTAAATTTATCAAATATCCCCATATCTATTCCAAATATATATTCATATTTTTATAACCTTCAAGCAGTTTTTCTTGAAGTTGTAGCATTTCTTGTTCCGGTGAATTATCGCAATGATCCATTCCGCTTAAATGCAAAATACCATGAATAAGCAAACGTTTGAGTTCTTCATTTTTTTCAACATGATATTCTTTTGAATTAAAGTCAAGAGCTTCGATACTTATTACTATATCGCCGGCAGAAAAACGCTTTCCGCCTGATTCATCAAAATACTCATCACCTTGCTCAAAAGAGAGGACATCGGTGGGGGCATCAATGTTTCTATACTGTTTGTTTAAATTTTGCATAAACTCATTATTACAAAACAAAATAGAAACATCCCAATCTTCATACTTTAAATCGGATAAAACGGTTAAAATGAATTCTTCAACTTTGTTAGAGGGTATACACCCCGGAGGTTCATCGCTGAATGATACTGAAACTGAATTAGACATTATTATTTCCTTTTTGGGTTTGCCCCATATTTATTTCCATTTCGTTTTTTTGCCGCTCTTTTTTAACGTTTTGTCCATCATCGGCATCGTCAACATCTTTTTGATTCGGATATTTAATTCTTGAATGATAATAACCCGCTAAAATATTTACAAAAGATTCTTTAATTATTTTTATCTCGCGGAAAGTCAATTCCGAATTATCCAATAAACCGGCCTTTATTTTTCCCGAAATAAGCTCGTCAATAAATTTTTCAAGACGCGGTACTGAGGGGGTATCTAAAGTGCGGCAGGCAGCCTCGATTGTATCTGCGAGCATAACTACGGCAGACTCTTTTGAACGCGGCGGATTTCCCGGATACGAAAAATCTTCGGGGTCTACTGACGGGTCAGTTTCTTTTGCTTTTGCATAAAAATAGGCAATTAAGCTGTTACCGTGGTGTTCCGATATTATATCAATTATTGCTTGAGGGAACCTCAGCTGGCGGGCTTTTTCTACTCCCAGTTTTACATGGCTTCTGATTATAGTTGCCGAAAGACGCGGATTTAAATCTAAATGTTTATTGTATCCGCCCTGCCCTTGATTTTCCGTAAAATATTCACCGTTATCCATTTTGCCCATATCATGGTAATAACCGCCGACGCGTGCCAATAAAGGGTTTGCCCCTATTTCGCGGCAAGCACTTTCGGCAAGCGTTGCTACCATAAGCGAATGATTATAGGTTCCCGAAACGGTTACAAGCATTTTTTTCATTATCGGAGAATTGAGGTCGGAAAGTTCCATCAATCTAAAACTTGTAGGAGTATTTAAAACCGTTTCCAGTATGGGTAAAAAGCCGAGTACAAAAATTCCGCTTATAAAACCGTTTGCGCCTGCTCCCAAAACAGAAAGCATTATATCGCTCGCACTTTCGGGAAATATGGTTGTAATGCACAAGACAATAATAGGCTGAATACATGCCAACAACAAAGCCGTTTTTATTAAATCCATACGTTTACCCGTAATATTGATTAAACCGGTGCCGGCGAATCCCGAAATTAAAGAAAACAAAGCGGGCTGAATTTTATATCCGCAGGCTCCGAATACGGCAAATGTGAAAACAATAACCGCAAAAACCGCAACTTTTCGCGAAATTAAAGCAGCAATAAGCATACCCAAAAATGCAGTCGGTAAAATTGGAATTATATTTATCGATACTGAAAAAATATGTAATTTTGATATAATTAAAATAAGCGTATAGACAATGTCAAAAGAAAGCAATATGAGGAAATTAAAATTGAAATCTAAGGATTCCCCGATAATTTTTTTTGAAAATAAAAATAAAGAAAGCATCAAAGTCATTGCTAAAAAAATTATTGAACCTGTAAGCTGTGTAAAATCTATATAATTTTTATCGGTAGAATAAACTTTAAGCTGGGTATATGCTTCTTCGGTTATTGCAAAACCTTTTTTTATAATCTTTTGATTTTTTGCAATAGTAACTTTAACCGGCTGAATTTGCCGTAAAGCCTCCTTAATACGGGCTTCCGTTTCATCGGGAGCAAATATGATATTCGGTTTTATAAAGCTGAGAATTAAAGCAGAAACGGAGTTTTCAAATTCCGTCTTTTTTATTGAAACAAGAATATTCTTTATCGCTTCTTGAAGATTTTCAATTACTATCAGCTTGGCTAATGAAACATTTTCGTATGACTGCCCGTCAAAAAGTTTTGTTACAATAGTTATTTCGGAATCGTTTAAATCTTCAAGACCTTTTGCAGGCATCTCAATAACACCGTCGTCAAAAATCTGCTTTAAAATACTTGCCGAAACGGCGGTAATTTCATAAAAATCCGGAGATTCATACAGTTTTGATAAACTTTTTTCGTCTACTAATGTAGGGTATTTTTCCAAAACTGCAAACTTAAATTCTTTAAAATTTTTTACGTTTGTTTTTGTTTCGGTTAAAAAATTTAAAAATTCCGAATACGCTTTTGAAATATCATAAGATATGTCCGTATCGCGGTAAAAGACCGGAAGAACGGAATGCTTCGCAGCGGTTTTGCGTATTTCCGTAGCTTTGCCGTCAACATATTCTATAACTCTGCCGGCAATTATGTCCCTATCTGCAACCATTCCTACTTCAAATTCACTTATATTTAATTTTGCAATGCCGGCGTTTTCAAAAGAGTTTATATAAATCAAAACCGATAATACAAAAAAACTTATGATAACCGCAATCGTGAAACCTTTGTTCTGCTTAAATTTTTGCATTAACTGCGAAAATTTAATTTTTAAAATATTTTCTTTTTTATTCTTTGTCATACGCTGTTATTATCTTTTGAACCAGCGAATGACGTACCACGTCTTTCGCCGAGAACTCGATAATTCCGATCCCTTTAATTTTATTAAGAAGATTCGCCGCATGAGAAAGTCCCGAATTCTTTGCAGAACCGATATCCGATTGCGACGGATCCCCCGTTATAATCAATTTTGAATTTTCACCCATTCGGGTTAAAAACATTTTCATTTGCTCTTTTGTAGTATTTTGGGCTTCGTCCAATATGACAACGGAATTATGCAGCGTTCTGCCGCGCATATAAGCCAGCGGAGCAACTTCAAACATATTTGTTTCTTCCATTTGACGGATAAGTTCAAACGGAAGTAAAAGCTCCATAGTGTCGTAAAGCGGACGCAAATAAGGCGTTATCTTTTGAACAAGGTCTCCGGGTAAAAAACCTAAACTCTCACCGGCTTCAACTACCGGACGGGTTAAAATTATTTTGCGTACCTTATGCTGCAAAAGCATTTCCAAAGCGCAAGCCATTGCGATATAGGTTTTCCCGGTACCTGCCGCTCCTAGTCCGAAGCTAATATCATTATTTTTTATCGACATTATAAATTCAAACTGATGCCTATTTTTGGGATAAACCGACCGTATCCCTCGCGGTATATGAATACAGGCTTGCGCATATTCATCGTCCGTATACGCGGTATTGCCTTCAACAGTGCCGATAAGACACTGCAAATATTCACCCGAATTTTCAGAAGTCATTTCGGGAGAATGTACGGCTTTGTCTATTAAATGCTGAAATTTTTTACAAACTTCATCATCCGAAGTTAAAATACCGAGCTCATTTCCACGGCATACAATTTGGGCACCGAAATGTTTCTCAAGCATTGCCAAATTTTTATCATTTGCACCGCACAAGGCTGAGAGGATATTTTTATCTTTTAAAATAATCGTATATGTTTCGTTCAAATTAAATCCTTGCATTGTAAATCACCGATACTCCCGCACATCTAGCGATTCATCCGGTTCTCAAGTAGTTATTTTAAATGGAAAAAAGCAATTCAGTCAAGTGGGTAATTATTATAGATAACCTCTAATCTCGAAAAACTGCAAACCTATGCGGCAACTGAATCGGCTTTTATTCGATTGTATATTCGATAAACCCTTCAGCTTTACGGGTAATTATTTCTCCTATCCCCGCCCTTACGGTTCGAATGTTTTTATACTGTATATCTTCCATATTTTGACCGGAAAGAGCGTTATGGCAAAGTGCAATATCTATATCGGAACCGGTTAAATCATTTTCAAGATTTTTAAAATATGCCACAACATCACCGGCGCAGACCACTTCTATTTCTGCCGTATCGCCGGTATCTTTACAGTATCGTTTATAGTTAGTTATTTTATGCTGCAATTTTTCAATAAGGTGCAGTTTTTCAATTCTAAATAAAACTTTATAGTGCATAAATTCTCTCCATAAAAATAGTTTGCAGTAACAGAACCTTACGGTTCGGGTATCTCTAAAAATCTAACAAAGTTTTTAGAGATGTCTTTATATCAATCCCCTTATTTTTTACCGTAATTATATTATCGTATTGTTCCTTTGTTTTATCAAACACAACATGACTTACATTAATTACCGTTACATTTTTTAAGGCAAGCAAGGTTTGTTCTATACGGATAGCGGTTTCCATGTCTAAACTTGCAAAGGCTTCATCCAAAAAAATTAAATCTGCCCTTGTAATTAAACCTCGGGCAATGGCTATTCGGGCCTTCTCGCCCCCCGAAATATTTTTACCGTTATCGGTTATTTTGTAGTCTAGGCAGCCCGGCAAGTTTTCAACAAAGGAAGTTAAACCGGCATTTTTAATAGCCTCTTTAATTTCATCTTGCGAATAATTTTTATAAAGAGTAATATTATTATAAAGGCTGTCCTCAAACAAAAAAACTTGCTGTTCTATATTTGCTATATTTTCAAAATAAGAAAGAGGAGTTATATCCTTTAAGTTTTTGCCATCAACTAAAATTTCTCCGCCGCTAGGATTAAAATATTTACGCAACAGTTTAAGGACAGTAGTTTTACCGCCCCCTGAGGGGCCTACTATCAGATACTTTTTACCTTTTTCGAATTTTAAGCTTACATTTTTTAAGACTTCATTTTCACCGTAGCTAAAAGAAACATTTTTAAATTCTATCAAAGAATTAAAAGAAGACAATTCAATGATTTCTTCATAAATATCGGCATTTTTTAAATTATCGTCTATGGTTTTAAAAACTTTTTTTAAACCGACAATAGCCTGTATATATCCGCCCACATTGCCGAAACTGTTTACGATTCTAGTCATAGGAGAGAGGGCAAACATCAAGGTACCCACCGTAATGAGTTTTAAATATACAAGATAAATACCGCCCAATATTATACCCAAGACCAAAAGCAAGAGTATTGAAATCAGTATAAGTAAAATATACGAACTAAGTTTACCTACAAAAAATTCTTTATCTTCAACATTTTTTGACTTATGATAAAAATCATCGGAAGCTTTTTTTTGAAGATTGTTTGTTTTTATGATTTGGAATGCTGAAAGAATTTCTTTTACATATTCGGTATATTTTCCTAAAATATCGGATAATTGTTTTTGGTGCTTTTGCATAGGTATACCCATCAAGGCGGCCATTACTGCAAATATAAGACCTACGGCAAGCCCTGCAAGGAGGATAACATAGTTTACATATAAAAGAACTCCTACACTGATGCCGGCTTGAAAAATCATATACAGAATCTCATATAAGGACATAATGTACTCGTTTTCGATTCTTTCCATGTCGTTTGTAAGATTTGAAAAATATTTAGCCGTATTTTCAGCTTGAAATTCGTTTATCTTTTTTTTGAAGATGGTTTTTAGATAAAAAGTCTTTGCATATTCAACGGCTTTTCTATAGTAAAGGCTTTGAAAAAAATTACCGACCAAAACAAAAAATATTGAAAAAGCAGACCAAATAACCATCTTTACGGCATTTGCTTTTAAAAAATCTATACTGCGGTCCATGCTCAAGGCATTATCCACCAAATCCTTTGTAATATATAAGGCACGCAGCTGTAACACAGCCCCCGTCAAGGCAAAAAGCAGGGTTACAAATAAAATGGGATAGGATTTTCGAATTGCTTTTTTAATCATTTGATTTTACCTCGTTTTGAAAATATTTTTCTGCAGGGAATACCTCAAGGCCTTTATTTTTTATTTCGATAACATAATCATATTTTTCGCTTATGCCTTCGTAATACCTGTGCGAGATTGCGATGAGCGTAGTATTAAGGTTTAATAAATCATTTTCAATTTGTTTGCCTAAATTTTCTTCTAAACTTGCTGAGACCTCATCCGCAAAAAGAATTTCAGAGTCCTTTATTACAGCCCTTGCTATGGAAATTCTTTGTCTTTGACCGCCGGATAAATCTTTGCCGTTTTCGGAAAGAATTGTGTCTTCTTTTTTTTCTAAAATAAAATCTTTTAAGCCCGATGTTTCAACCGCAAAATCAAACTTATCTTGAGGATAATCTTTATACAGACAAATATTATTTTTAATGGAATCCTCAAACAAAAAAACATTTTGAAAAATAAAAGCTATTTTTTCGTTAAATGACGAAGGAGAAATATCTTTTAAGTTAATACCGTCAACAAAAATATTCCCCTCATAGTTTTCCATAGTTTTTGATAAAAGATTTATAAGGGTTGTTTTTCCTGAACCGCTCACACCCCGAATCAAATACTTTTTATTTTTAACAATCTCAAAAGATATATCTTTTAAAATTTCCTTTTCATTATAGGTATAGGTTAAATTCTTAATTTCAATTTTATCTTTAAAATTAAAATCCTTAGCTCCGGCAGGAGTTTTGATAAGCTTAATATCTTTTTCATCATCCTTTGTTATCTTTGTATATATTTCGTTTGCTGCCTTATACTTATTTATTTTAGGAAAGATAGTTCTTGAAGAAAACATTACAGGGTTTGAAAGCTGTAAAAGCAAGGCTGCATAGGTTAAGTCATAACCCATAATAA
The DNA here is from genome assembly GCA_938045195.1 of uncultured Treponema sp. GTDB lineage: Bacteria > Spirochaetota > Spirochaetia > Treponematales > Treponemataceae > Treponema_B. The sequence continues at coordinate 31,061 of CALINC010000115.1, read as the reverse complement.
GGCGTTTTACGCAATAAGCTAAAATTCCAACCCGTAAAAACAAACCTACAAGGCTGAAAAAATTTTCTTGAAATTTTTCAAGAAAATTAAACCTTTGCTTATAACTTTCCACTTTTTTGATTGACTTAATTGTTTTATTACAAAAGCTGTCTTCAACGCCGTTTAATTTTAAAATTTCAACACCGTTTAAAACATTGGAAACTTCAATCGAAAAGTTCTCGTTATTTTCCGAAACTGATTTTTTTAAATCTACAGTCGGTTTTTCAAATAACTTGCCTATAAATAAAAAAATGACAGCAATGGCTAAAACCAAGAGAGCAAAAAACCAATCAATATAAATTAAAAGAATATAAGAAAGACTGACCGTAGATATAGACATTATAAGAACAGTTAAGGAAGAATAATAATCACTTCTAAAAAGATTGATATCGTTTACCAAATTAGAAATATAGTTTTCTTTTGATTTAAGATTGAATTCGGAATAAGATTTTTTTAAAATTTTAGCAAAGGCTATTTTTCTAAGTTCCAGCTGAATATTCCGCTTAAAACTTAAACCAAGGCGCATAACAAAAAAATGACTAAGCCCCATGATAAGGCTTCCGGCAGCGACAAAACCGATACGGTTTTTTATTTCTTCAAGCGTAGGGTTTTGTATCATTCCTATAGCAAAGGCCATAACAATATTTATAAAAATTTGTCCAAACCCGGCAATAACACAGCCTATAAAAAAAACAATGTACGATTTTTTATATTTACCGATAAGAGTTTTTAGCTCCATAAATATCCTCCAATATACGATGTTTGCCGAACCGTAATTTAAATATATTACAAAATATCTAAACCGTCAATAAGCATTGAAACACGTATCGAAACACGGAAATCAATTTTCAGATATACCTTGTTCATATTTTACAGCAAAAAATAGCAGAAAAAAATTTAGAAAAATTATAATTTTTTTTAAAAATTCCATGAAAACTATTAACAATAATTATTATTAACATAAAATTTTGACAATACGCGGCAACACGATTGACAGATATAAATGTATGGTTTATAATATACGAGTATCCATTTTTATATTTGAATACACAGTATCTTTTTATTGGAGGAATTTACATGAAGCGTGTAAAAATCTTTATGGCTGTGCTTATCACTTTATTATTGATAAGCCCTGTCTTTGCCGAATCTACACCGATAGAGGGTTTAAGTTTTTTTAAACTTGATAACGGCTTAGAGCTGTTCGTGTTGGAAAACCACTCGGTACCGCTCACCAGGATTCAGGTAACGTTTAGGTGCGGGGCCCTTACCCAAGTTCCCGAAACCACCGGTATTTTCCATTTATATGAGCACATGCTCTTTAAAGGAAATAAAAAGTATCAAACCGAAACACAATTTTCGGCAGCTATGACAGAGTTGGGTGTAGCAGGCTGGAACGGAGGAACTTCCACCGAATATGTAACCTACTACATAACCTTACCGTCAGGCAAAACCGATAAGGGCTTGGAGTTTTGGTCTTATGCAATGCGCTATCCTCTTTTCGATAAAGAAGAACTTGAAATCGAAAAAGATGTAGTATGTAACGAAATCAACGGAAACAGAGCTGGACCCGGAGTTCCTATCAGTGCAACTATAACAAAAAGGATGTTTTCAAAATATCCGTGGAGACGGGATGTCGGAGGATATGATGAGGTCATCAGAGCTGCAACTCCTGAAATGCTTAAAGAGATGCAAAAGACTTATTATATTCCCAATAATGCGGCAATCTTTGTTGCAGGTGATGTAAATCCAAAAGAGGTTTACAACGAAGTAAAAAAATACTACGGCGATTGGGAAAAAGGAAAAGACCCTTGGAATCCCATGCCGGATCCTCAACTTTTCCCTGCCGTAAAAGAGCCTCTCTATCTCGTATATCCGGATCCCAGTTTTTATAAAGGTGTCGCCGTTTTTTATATGTACATGAGGGGTCCGGATGTAGTAAGAGAACCCAAACCGACTTATGCAGCCGATATTTGGACTTCGCTCTACAGACTGCCTGCAGGTCAATTTAAAAAGAACATCTTTGATGCCGTTCCCAACCTTTATGAAAAGGATCAAACTGAAGCAGGCTATTATACCCAAAGGGACGGAGGTCAAATTTCTTTCGCCACATTAGCTCTTATTGATCCTTCAGTTCCTACGGGAAAACGGGCTAAAGATTTTCAAAAAGCAATCTATACCGAAATCGAAAAAACAAAGAATGATGCCGCCTATTTTGACAAAAAAGAATTTGAAATTGTCAAGCGCCAATTAGAAGACGGTAATATTTTAGATTTGGAAAAACCGGACGACTTTGTTGAAACTCTATCTTTTTGGTGGTCTTCAGCCTCTGCCGATTACTTTTTCAATTATCTTAAAAATATGAACAAGGTAACAAAGGCCGATATCGATTCATTTTTACAAAAATATATTTTGGAAAATCAGCCGATTGTCATTGTAAGAATGAATGCAGGAGATTACAAAAACGAAATGGAAGCATTTAAAAAAGAAAACTTTGATCTTATAACCAGAGAAAATTGCTTTTGGTGGGGAGATAAAAAATGAAAAAAAAGATATTTATTACACTATGTATAATTGTACTGTTGTTTTCATGTAAAACAACTCCTGCTCCTAAGATTGAGGGGCTTGAAACTGCAAGCAGTTTTATGAAGTCCAATGTTCCCTTGATAAGCGAATACAGCTTGGATAACGGCATTAAGGTAATTGTAAAAAAACAGGATACCAATAGAATCTTCACAATGAGTGTCGTTTATTCAGGCGGGCTTGCCCTTATTCCTGAAGGAAAAGACGGTTTGGAATCCCTAACTTTGAGTATGATGCTTCGGGGTTCAAAAAAATATTCTTATGAAGACATAAAAAAAATATCTTCAGAAAACTCAAGCGGTATGAGTGCAAGCACCGGTATAGATCTTTCGTGGCTCAATTTGACAACAATAGATAAATATTGGAATCAAATGCTCGATGTTTTTACCGATTCGATTATGAATCCCGTCTTTGATGAAAAAGAATTGGAGCTTGTAAAAAAAGCGGCTTTAATGGACATCAAAAAAAGAATGAGCGACCCTTATGATTTTACCGTAACAAAGCTTCACGAAAAAACTTTTAAGGATCATCCTTATTCTATCGAAAAAGACGGAACGGAAAGCTCAGTTTCGGCTATGAAAATCGAAGACTTAAAACAATGGTATGCTGAAAAGCTTACAGCCGATAGAATGTTCATCGTTGCAGTCGGAAACTTTAAGCCCTCAAGCCTTATTGCCCAGTTAAATAAAACCATCGGTAAAATTCCTGTAAAACAAAACGAGATACCTGAAGTAAAAAAACTTGAGATAAAACAAAATCTTTTTACGGAAGCCTTTGAAGAATCCAAGGGGATTGCTTACATAAGAGGCGACTATATCATTCCTCCCGTACAATCAAAAGATTTTACAACATTAAGATTTACCTACACAATCTTAAACGAACTTCTTTTTGAAATTGTAAGAACTCAAAATGCAGCCTGCTATTCGGTATGGACAAATGCACACGGATTTAATTCAACTTACGGCTCTCTTGTTGTTTTTAAGTCGGATAAACCCACAAAAGCAAAGACGGCTTTTGACGAGGCGATTGCCGTATTAGCTTCAGGACAAACAATTAACCTAAAGGGACAGGGAATAAAATCCGGTGAAGGAAGCGTAACGAAATCAAGCGGAAACACTTATGCCCCCATTGCCGAAAACCTTGAAGCCTATAAAGCCAAATTTATCAACGGCTTTTTCAGCAACCAACTTACCAATTCGGATGCAGCAGCTCAAATTATGTACAGCCAAGCCTATTATGGAAATCCTTATGAGTATCTGCGAATGATAGATAAGATAAATGCAATTACCTCTGAGGATATAATAAGGGTTACAAATGACTACATAGTAAACGGAAAGGTTAGCTGGATGGTTGTTGCCGATAAAGAAACATTATCAAAACTGGATAAATCCAAGTTTATGAAATTTACCGGAAAGGTAGAAAAATAACATACCAAAATAATTAGAGAACACCGATTAAAATAATCGGTGTTCTCTCTTAAATATGTTGGGCTTTATTTCCGAGATAATTATGGAAGAAAAAATACAAATGCTGCCTATAGCCAAACTGAGTGTAAATTGTTCTTCCGTAAATATAACCGAAAATAGAATCCCGAAGACTGACTCAAGAGAAAAAATTAAGGCGGCAGTGGGTGGCGGCGTGTTTTTTTGCCCCGCAGCCTGTAAAAGTACGCATAAAGCGGTACATAAAACGGTAAGATACGCTAAAGTAAAAACCGACTGAGCGTTCCAAACCGTTTTTGAATTATCTTCAAACAATAAAGAAAAAATTAAAGCATACATTCCTGCAAAAGCAAATTCTGAAATAGTAATTAAAACAGCATCAAGTTTGCGCACAAAACGTGGCAAAATTACAATGTAAAAAGCGAACACCACACTGCTTGTTAAAGAAAGTACATCTCCCAAATTTATTCCATTAGTTTGCTCGGAAATAAGTTCGGGCAGAGAAATTATGGCAATTCCTGCAAAACACAAAAAAGCTGCAAAAACATTGTATTTATCCGGAATCTGCCGGTATAGTAAGGCATTTACAAAAGGGACTAACACGCAATATGTTGCCGATAAAAATGCACTTCGTCCCGGTAAGCCTCCGGCTGTAGTAACGGCAATAGCTTGCAGGGAATAGCCTGAAAACATAATAATCCCTAAAAATAAGCCGGCTTTGATATAATTGAAATTAAAATGTTTGAGTTTTTTAAAAAATACGGCACAAAGAATTAAACAAGCGGGTAAAAACCTCATTGACAATAAAAAATTCGGCTTAAAAAATTTATTTGTGCTGCTTACAACAACAAAGGTACTGCCCCATAAAACCGTAGCGGTAAAAAGTGCCGCCCTTGCCGCAATACCCGTACGGTTTAAAGAAAATTTATGTAAAGACATACAGTTAATACTCAAACGAAAGTGCTGCGTCTACGGTAATAACCGGAATTTTCCAAGGCTTATTCCCTCCCTCGTTTGCATAAGCCGAAATATCAAATTGAAAATACGTAAAATTCAAGCCGCAGCCAAAATGAGGATAACACTCATTTAAGCCTAAACGGAAAGATAATACTTTATGTAAAATAATTTCGGTGCCTACGGCTAAATTTAGCAAAGGGCTCTTTGTTTTATTAAAAATAGGAGAAAGGAGATTCCTGTAATCTATATAAAATGCCCATGTAGAAACCGTCTGCCATATATCATTACATACCGGTATTGTTCCTATTCCTATACTTAAATCGGGAATAATATATTTATATTTGGTTTTACCCGACGGTTTTGCTTTTTTGTAATCCGTAAAATTTGAATATGGGGTGCAAAAGACGGCAGTATATGCGTCACGGCAGGAAAGCCCCAACAAAAAACTGTTTTCGTATTTGTACAAAAAGCCGACATCCAAGCCTAGCCCATTTACAAGTTCAAGATTTAAATTTTTAAATTTCGCATTGGCGGCATTTTCCATATACGATTTTGTTGCCGAAAGAGCATAGCTAAAGGTTTGAAAAAAACCCTTCATCTGAATACCTAAAGCCACTGTACTCGAATCATTCTCAAAAACAACGCCTCCGTAACCTCCCGTTAAAAAAAGCTCTTCTCCAAGTAACAATGTATTCCGTACTCCCGAATTTCCGTTTGCAATAATAATTGTCCGGTTAAAAATTCCTGCGCCGAAATTCTTCCCTGTAATAGCCAATGACAAAGGTCCCGTTATGGAAAAATCGATATTATTTTTTGCCTTATTAAAAAGCGAATCATTTAAAGCCGCAAATTTATCTTTTTGCGATAAAACTCCGAATAAGGAAAAAGAATCGGCAGTCATTGAAGAACTTAATCTTGCCGCCGACCAGCGCTTTTTTAAAAATGCAAAACCGGCAGGATTTATAAATAGCGTATCAATTCCCGCTTCAAGTGAAGTAAATGGAGCACCCAATCCGCTTATCCGAGGCGAAACTACTTTCGGCGGAACAACATCAGGTAAGGCTTGTTGGGCAAAAATTTCAGAGCCGCTAAAAAATGTCAAACTTAAAAAAGATAATACTAAAATATAAAAACAAGTTTTTTTCAAATTTAAAACCTCCTTGAGGTAAAAGCCCCTATCCATATAACGTATACTACCATAAAGGGGGTAAAATCTCAAGCTGTGCAGAAGTACCGTTTATCTTCACAAAAACGCCCTCCCCACCTGCATAGGTATCGGCAGAATTTTCAGTTTTTAAAGGGAGTGAAAGGTAGTTTTCGGTTACAACTTCTAAACTCCGGTTTTTTACCGGTTTTTCGACTACCGCAAAAAAAACTTTTCCATTGCATAAAGAAAGATATTCCACATAATTTTTTTTTGATAAGGCTGAAAGCCGCTGAGCTCTTATACCGGATTCTCGTTCAGGTATTTTTGCTTTCATTACAAAAGCCTTTGTTCCCTGCCGGGCGGAAAATGGAAACACATGAATTCCCGGAATTTTTAACTCGCTGCATAAAGAAAATGATTGCTCAAAATCTTCCTCAGATTCGGAAGGAAAACCGGTAATAATATCACAGCCTATAAACGGATTATCTTTTACTTCCCGCAAAGACTGTACTGCCTGCACAATATCGGCTCTGCAATATTGCCTGTTCATCGCTTTTAAAATTGTGTCGCTTCCGGATTGAATTGAAAGATGAAAATGCGGGCAAATTCTTTTGTCTTTTAAAACCGGCAAAATTGCATTATCTATACATTCAGGGTATAAACTTGAAATACGGATACGTATATGTTCCGTATTTTGCAAAAGGAGTAAAAGTAAGTCGGCAAAAGTTCCGGTTTGTTTATCCCAATATTGGGAAAGATTGACACCGCTTAATACAACTTCGCAAGCACCATTTTGTTCAATTTGACGAATTCTGCGTACGGCTTCTTCTGCAGGAAGAGAAACAGCTTTTCCCCGAGCAAGCCGTATTCTGCAATAAGAGCATGCATTGTTGCAGCCGTCTTGAACTTTCAAACTTGCTCTCGAATGAAATAAAAAAACGGGGGCACTTAATTTAAACATGGTATCCGCATTGAGTTGTGTATTTTTTTCGGAATAAATTTTATTTCTAAACTGCAAAATGATATTTTTAACGGCTTCAACATTTATATTTTCTTCAGCTTTATCTGCAAAAGCAGATTTAATAAAGCCGGCAAATTCATAAAGTTCATCTTTTTTCTTTCCTGAAAACGCTATAATACGGCAGTTAATTTTTTCGATTGTTTCGGCTTCAAGTTCGGCATAACAGCCTGTAACAAGGATAACGGCTTCAGTATGTGCTTTAAGCAAAAGCCTAATTAACCTGCGGGCTTTTTGTTCTGCCTTGCCGGTAACCGTACAGGTATTTACAATACAAAGCCTTATGGGACAGCTTTTACCGGACGGATACACTGTAAAACCGGCTTCCGAAAAACGAACGGCAAGGGCTTCCGATTCAACTTGATTTAAACGGCATCCTAAGGTTTCTATTCTTACCGAAAAAGGAATGTTCATATTTTAAAAATGCTTTAAAACTCGCTCTCTTCCCTTTTGAGCATCGACATTATTTTTATTTAAGCTGAGTGCTTTATCATAAGCCTCTAGAGAATAGCGGTAATCTTTCATTTGCTCGCGGGCATATCCTAACCTAACCCACCAAAAACTATTATATGCATCCAAAATAACGGCAACGGAAAAAGCAATATCGGCATGCTGATATTGTGCCATACGTAAATATATTTCACCCATAAAATAATATGAAGACGGAATACGGATTCCGTTGGGTGCATAAGAAATATAGTCTTGAAACAATTTTAGAGCTTCGGCATTTTTACCTAGATTATAACATGCTTCCGCCTGGGTTTCTATTAAACGGGGGTCGCTTTGTGCTATTTTTCTGCCCTTGTCGGCAATCGTATACGCCCTGTCATACTGCTTGTCTGCAAGCAATGCCCATGTTATAACGACATAGCTGTCTAAATTAGAGGGGTTTGCTTTTATTTCATTCTCGCAAACGGCAACCGCTTCGGCATATTTGCCTTGTTTATATAAAACCAGAGCATCGGGTTTGGTTTGGGCAAATACGGAGGCGGAAAGTGTGAGAATAAAAAAAGCGGATTGTAGTTTTTTTAAATTAGTTTTAAAAAGACTATCTACCAATTTGCGAGTCCTTTGTCATAGTACAAATACCGTTAAAAACACAGCCGCTTTCAAGGACAACTTCAGGAGCCGTTACATCTCCGATGAGTTTTCCGCATGAAAAAACATGAACCATAGTATCGGCGGCAACATTGCCTTCAACGGAACCTTTTATAACTACCCTGTCTGCCCGAATATCCGCTTTTACAACAGAATTTTCATCTACGGTAACATCGCTTGAAGAAAAAAGCTGTCCATCGACATGTCCTTTTATCATAAAAGGTTTACAACATTCTATTCTGCCTGTAAAATAAATGTCAGGCTCAAGGACAGTGTCATAATCTTCTTCATCCAAATCCAATAAATCTATTTTTTCGATTTCGGCCATTACTTATTATCCTTTTTACTTTTTATTGTAGGAGATTTTTTTGTTGTTTCAAAAAGAATATAACCGAAACCGAACAATAAAGACATTCCTATTGCCGGCAAAAGCCATGGAAAGCCGATACCCTCAAACGGAAGTGCTTTTAAGACCTTAATTGTTGTGTTAAAACTAAGCGTTTCAGGGTTCATAGAAGTTCCCCCTATTTTAATAAGAAGTGTATTTATAAGTTCTTTTGCTGCAATAAGCCCCTGCAAAATGCTTATACAAAGAGTACCGATAACGGCACCGCTGTAAAAATATTTATTCGGAATATAATCTACAAATAAATTCAAAATTATAAGAACAATGGCTACAGGATAAACAACCTCAAGAATAGGCCCCGCTATAGAAATAATATTATCCACACCAAAATTTGAAAGGAAAAAACTGACTACACAAATAATTATTACGGTAGCCCTATAGCTAATATCGTCCTTAAATCTATTTGAAAAATATTCTCCTGCCGTAGCAGTTAAGCCGATTGAGGTTGTAAGACAAGCCAAACCGATAGCAAGACCGAGAACAATTCTTCCCGCATTTCCCCAAAGCAGTTCGCTTGATTTTACTACAATTTCAGTTCGGGAAAGGTCTTCAGGAAGAACACCGCTTCCTGTCGCTCCGACATAAACGAGTCCGCCGTAAACAAGTCCAAGCCCTAAACAAGCCAAAAGCCCCGTATATACGGTCATTTTTAAAAGATCTTTTTTACCCGTATAACCTTTTGCGGTTATACCCGAAATAACTATAGTCGCCAAAATCATAGAACCTAAAGCGTCCATAGTTTGATACCCTTCTTTAAAGCCGCGTAAGAATATATTATCGATAACGGGAGAAACGGGTTTGTCTATCGGCGTAATTATTCCTTTAATAACCAATAATGCCAATACTAAGATAAGAGCAGGAGTTAAAAATTTACCGACGCGGTCAATAACATTATTCGGTGTTAATACAAAAAATAACGTTATTGCAAAAAATATAAATGAAGAAAAAATAGAACTTATTCCTAAATTCATAGGTTTAATTGCAATTTCATACGTAGTTGCAGCAGTTCGCGGAATGGCAAATAGGGGGCCTATTATCAGCATAACAAAAATAATAAAGAAAGTGCCGAATATGCTGTTAATATTTTTAGTAAAATTCGAAAGCTGCCCGCCGCATTTTCCCATAGAAATAATGCCTAAAACAGGCATTCCTACGCCGGTTACTAAAAATCCCAAAAGTGCAAAAAACCATTTTGTTCCGGAAAGGTGTCCTAAAGTAGGCGGAAAAATTAAATTTCCGGCACCTAAAAACATTGCAAACAAGGCAAAACCGATAACGACTATATCCCCTATTTTTTTATTCATTTTAATAATCCTCACATTAAACGTTTTCGTTTAAAACAATATTTAATTATATCATACTCAAAAAAAAAAATAAAGTAGGTAAGCAAAGGAGAATAGGAATTTCACATTTGCGGGAATTCCTATTCTCTTACATAAGAGTTTTTGTAGGAAATATCAAAAGTCTTTCGGTTTTGTTCTATAAAAAAACATACATCTTTATTTACCGATTTCTTTAATTTTCTGTTGTGCATAATTTTGAATTAAATTTGAATATTTACCGGTACTTATTGAAAATAATAAGCTAATTGCCTTTTTTGCAGTTTCATTATTTCCGGATTTTATCAATGCAGCAAGACAATCGCAAGCGGCTTTCATAGTTTCAGTGTCGTGATAGCGGGTACTTTGAATGATAAAATCGATTCCCGCAATTGTTTTTCCGTCAGAATCATAGGCGAGGCTTTCAAGACCGCGTAAAATTCCTGCATTTACGGAAGAATCGTTTCCGGAGTTTATTTCGTCAAGTAAAATAGAGCGGTACTCATAAGAGCCGAGTTTACCCAAAAGCTCGGCAGCGCGGGCCCTATCAAGCGGCATAAATTCTTGTGAAAAATATGAGGCTTTTCTTTTATTTTGCAAAATAGTTTTTAACTGCATTGCATAACGGGGTTCTTTTTCAGCTACCGTTCCTAATTTAATTTCTTCGGAAATTAAATCTAAAAGCTCGGCAGTTGTAGAATATTCTATAAAAAAAGGCAATTTTTCTTGAGAAGCGTTTTCTTGTTTTTCATCAATTATAGAATAAAAATTTTCAACTTCAGTTTTATTTGAACCGCGTCTCAATAGCTTTGTTTCAACTCTATATGCGTTTAAAAATTCTTTTGTAATTCCTATTAAAAGACCGTTCTCTGTTATAATTGGGAAAAAAGTTTTTTCAGAGATTTGTTTTTCCCATTTAATCTTTCCTAAATCGGTAATGGTGCAGCCGTATCCTTTTGCAGTTATGTTAAACTCATTATTATCTGCAAAACATTCAGCTCCTTGTGAAAAAGAAGTTTGTAATTGTATTTGCCAAATAATTTCGTTTGTTTCAAGTGTTTTAAAAATAACTTTCCCGTTTTCAAACATATATAAAACTTTTCCGTTTTTATAAAAAATACGTTTACAAATTTCTTGTTCTGAAAATTGCCAAATACTTTCGGAGCCTCCGGCAGTTTTATAATAAGAAATTGAACCGTCCGTACAAGCCAATACATAACCGTCAGGGGCTTCGCCTACGGCAGAAACGGTTTTCTTTAAACGGCGTTGTTCTATAATTTCACCGAAAATTGAAATACGCAAAAAATCACCTGCTGCAGAAATTAAAACAATATCTTTTGATCCGGTTTCTGCCGGCGGAACAACAGGTGTAGAAGCAAGAGATAAATTCCATTTTAATTTTCCCGAAGCAGTAAGACAAATAATACGTTTACTTTGAATGATAAAACATCTGCCGTCGCGGGCAGTAAATACGGGAAAAATAGGTTTTTCATCAAACCGGTATTTCCATACGGGAAAACCTTGCGAAGAAAAAACTTCAAGATTTCCTTTTGCGGTAACAAGATACACAAGTCCCGAATTTGAAACCGATAAAAATGTGCCGGGAAATTCTTCCGTATTTCTCCGCCATAAAAATTTTCCACGCGAAGTAATACAAGTTAAAGCACGGTCTTCGCCTGCGGTATAAATATTTCCGCGCCAAAAAACAGGTGTGCTTATATTTTTTCCTGCAATAACCAGGGTCCAATACGCATCAAGACTTTGCCCATACAAATTCATAAAGATATTGAAAAAAAATAATAGAAAAATATTTCTTATGTATTTTTTTTTCATTTCTCCCCTACTCCAATTCAAACGCTCCTGTGTAAAGTTTATAATAAGTTCCTTGTTTTGCAATTAAACTTTCATGCGTTCCGCGCTCGATAATTTGACCTTTATCCAAAACCATAATTACATCCGAATTCATAACGGTAGATAGTCTGTGTGCAATTATAAAAACCGTCCTACCTTCCATAAGTCTATCCATCCCTTTTTGAATAAGGGCTTCGGTTCTTGTATCGATTGAAGAAGTTGCTTCGTCTAAAATCATAACGGGAGGGTTTGAAACCGCTGCTCGTGCTATTGAAAGAAGCTGCCGCTGTCCTTGCGAAAGCGAATTTTTATTGCTTTCAATAACGGTATCATACCCTTTGGGAAGCATCATAATAAAATTATGCGCATTTGCAAGTTTTGCAGCTTCAATACATTCCTCATCTGCAGCGTCTAAATTACCGTAACGGATATTCTCCATAATTGTTCCTGTAAATAAATTAACTTCCTGCAAAACAATTCCTAAAGAGCGGCGCAAATCTTCTTTTTTAATATTATTTATTTCAATTCCGTCATAGGTAATTTTACCTTTATCTATATCGTAAAAGCGGTTTATTAAATTTGCAATTGTCGTTTTTCCGGCACCGGTTGCACCGACAAAAGCGACCTTCTGTCCTTGATGTGCATATAAATTAATATCATGCAGCACGGTTTTTTCTTTGCTATATCCGAAATCTACATGTTCAAAAATAACATCACCTGCAAGGCGAGTAAATAAAATACTTCCGTCATCTTTAATTTCTTTCCATGCCCAAAGTCCGGTTCTTTCTTTTACTTCGATTAACATGTTCCCGTCCTCTTTGACATTAACCAAACTGACTTGACCGGCATCGTTCTCGCTTTGCTCATCCATTAAATTGAAAATTCTGGAAGCTCCTGCCACTGCATTTATCACGGAATTAAGCTGATTGGATAATTGCGAAATAGGATTCGTGAAATTTCTTGAAAGTGTTAAAAAAGACGCAATTGCGCCAAGCGTCAGTTTATTCATTCCCATAATGGTCAAGTTATTTGTTTGAGAAATTGCAAACCATGCACCTACGAGGGCTACAATTACATATTGGAAATAACCGAGTGCATTCATAAACGGCATTATGATACTTGCATAGGCATTTGCTTTTAATACGCTTTCCTGCCATGCTTTATTTTTTTCTTTAAAAGTTTTTTTTACGGATTCTTCTTTACAAAAAACTTTTATTACTTTTTGAGCATTAATCATTTCTTCGACAAAACCGTTTAAACTGCCGAGCGTTTCTTGTTTCTGCATAAAATAATATCCGCTTTTTTTTGCAATAAATTTTATCACTTTTAATATTGAAAATATTGAACCCAAAACTATCGCAGTCAGATAAATACTTTGATATAACATTGCAAAAAAGACCGTAAATATAGTACACAATGAAGAAACCAACTGCGGCATTGATTGTGTAATCATTTGCCGTAATGTATCGGTATCATTTGTGTAACGGCTCATTATATCGCCGTATGTATGGCTATCAAAAAACTTAAGCGGAAATGTCTGCATTTTTGCAAACATTTCGTCACGGATATTTTTTAAAGTTTTTTGTGCAACATTTATCATTAAGCGGCTGTAAATCCATGCAGTAATTACACCAATAAAATAAATAATTGCAATTACTATGAGTGCTTTTAATAGTCCTGCAAATACGGGATTTGTTTCTGCAAGCAGCGGTACAATATAATCATCTATAAGTACTTGCAAAAAAATCGAAGAAGCTGCTGAGGCGGCGGAACTTATAAGAATACATATTGTAACAATCACTAAAACCGCCTTATATTTTTTTAAATATGAAAAAAGCCGTTTTACAGCCGGCATATAAATTTTATCCATATATTAATTTCCTTTTTGTTGTGTTTCAAAAACTTCTTTATAAATTGAGCTTACTTTTAAAAGTTCCTCATGAGTTCCCATATTCATAATTTTACCGCCGTCAAACACGATAATTTTATCTGCATGCCGTACTGAAGAAATTCTTTGAGCAATAATTATCTTTGTAGTTTGAGGAATGAATTCTTTAAATGACTTTTGAATTAGTGCATCGGTTTTTGAATCAACTGCGCTGGTCGAGTCGTCTAAAATTAAAATCTTAGGTTTTTTAAGCAAGGCTCTTGCAATACAAAGCCTTTGTTTTTGTCCGCCCGAAACATTTGTTCCGCCTTGTTCAATATAAGAATCATAGCCTTGCGGCATAGTCTCAATAAATTCAGAGGCGCAAGCAAGGCGGCATGCTTCTTTAATTTCTTCATCGCTTGCATATTCATTTCCCCATTTTAAATTATCTTTTACCGTGCCGGAAAATAATTCATTTTTTTGCAAAACAAAAGCGATGGCATTACGCAAAACATGTAAATCATATTTTTTTACATCAATGCCGCCGACGCATACCGAACCTGAAGTAACATCATATAATCTTGGAATTAACTGTACAAAAGAAGTTTTAGAAGACCCCGTACCGCCTATAATCCCGACGGTTTCTCCTGAGCGGATACACAAGTCCGCATTATCAATAACTTTTTTTGATGCTTCTTTGCTATAAACAAAATCTACATGCTTAAAAATAATCTCTCCGTTTTCTACATTCATAACAGGATTGTCCGGATTTTGTATCTGCGGATTTTCGCGTAATATTTCCGCAATACGTTCGGCAGAAGAACGGGAAATAGTAATCATAACAAAAACCATCGACAACATCATTAAGCTCATCATTATTTGCGTTGCATAAGAAAACAATGCGGTAAGCGAGCCGGTAGTTAAACCGAGTTCAGGATTATTTCCGTTTGCAATAATAGCCTTTGCCCCCAGCCAAGAAATTAAAAGCATACATATATAAATACAAAGCCGCATAAGCGGAACATTTAGAGTTATATACCGCTCGCCTTTCGAAAAGCCTTTATAAATTGCTTCGGAAATTTTTTTAAACTTTTTTATTTCGTAGTCCTGCCTGTTAAACGATTTTACCGCCCGCACACCGCGCACATTTTCTTGCACTACATTATTTAATGTATCATAAGTTTTAAAAACACTTTTAAATACAGGATGTACTTTTCGGATAATTAAATATAATGCGCTTCCCAAAAAAGGAATCAAAAATAAAAAGATAACCGATATTTCTTTGCTTATTCTAAAAGCTGCAATCATTGCAAATATCATCATTCCGGGTGCACGTATTGCAATTTTTACAAGCATTTGATATGAATTAAGAACATTGGTTACATCTGTTGTAAGCCGTGTTATAATGGAAGAAGTTGAAAATTTATCTATGTTTGAAAAAGAAAAAGTTTGCACCTTTGCATACATATCCTCCCTCAAATTTGCCGTAAAACCGGAGGCTGCCCTTGCAGCCATAATCGAGGATAGAATTCCGGTAGTTAATTGAATAAGAGCAAACACCAAAAGAGCCACTCCATATTTAAAAACAGTATTCATATTTCCCAATTCAATTCCAAAATCAATTAAATACGACATACAGGTCGGAATAATTATTTCAAAAACAACTTCAGTCATTGTAAGTAAAATTGCAAAAACGGAAGTACGCCCATATTCCCTAAGACTCTTTGACAAAATTTTAAGCATTCTTTTCCCTTAATGTTTTTGGGAAGCTATCAAACCCGAAGTTTTGAGAGCTTCCCTTTTATTTTTAATGGTCTGTTCAATATAACAGATTTTAACGTTAATTTCAACAGAGCAAAATTGCGTATTGTACAGCTTTAAAAATTCAAGAGCTGTTTTTAGCATTTGCCGATATATGTATCATAAGAATTATTACATTCAATTTTTAATTCTTTCATCAGCGCAAATCCGTAATTATTAACATCATCTATTTCAAAAAAAAGCGTTTTTTTCATATCAAGCAATTCTTTAATTGCATATTTATAATACTGCAAATAGAATGTAATATCTTCAATATTTTTTCCTCCGATATATCCGGCTTCATTATTTTCTTCATCATCATCATAAATAATCATATATGCGGAAAGTTTTCCGTTAAAAAAATATACACTGGAATTTTCTTTATTATACGGCAAAATAAATTCGGTATAAAAATCTTTGCAGCATATATTGGGGTTAAGCGGATTTATATTTTTATGATATTCGGTATAATTATAAAAAATCAATTCCGCTAATTCTTTTTCTTCATCAGGCGAAATATCGGTAATTTTTTTAAAAACACCAAATCTGAGCTTTTCATTATTTAGGATAAAACACGGCTTCAAATCAAAGTCAAAACATTTCCGCACAAGCATAAACCCCTGTGAAATTAAAAATTCGGCTAGGGCCGTATTATCCGATTCAAACATACACTGTATTTTTTTTAATTCAGATTTTTCTTTTAGAGCGTTTAAAATAAGTTTACCGCAGCCTAATTTTCGATAATGTTCTTCAACAAAAATATTTATATAATCGCAATGAGGATGAGTTTTATTTTTATACAAACTGCCGATTCCTATTATTTTTTGATTATCGAATACGGCTGCAAATGTATCGGCATATTGTGTTTTGGACTTTTTTATAAATTCTTTTATATCCGAATGAAGCTGTTCGTAATTTTGAAAATATGTAATGGTAAACTTATTATCAAGACAATCACACATTTTATTATAATAGCATAATTAAAGAGGCAGTACAATCACTATAAAAATCATAAAGATATGATTGACAAAAAAAATGAATCGTAGTAGACTATTAACGGCTAGGAGATTGTTTGTATGAAGCAATGTAAAATGCAAAAGGCTACGCCTGAATTATTGGATAAACTGATTAAGCCGATAACTTCTATTACAGGAAGCCGTGGTGAGGGCTTTTTGGTAACTGCCGGCTCCGGTCTTGAACGGAAAAATTGGAATACGATGACGGCAGGCTGGGGCGGTATCGGATATTTGTGGAATAAACTGACCGCTTTTATTTTTATTCGTCCGGTACGTTACACCGCCGAATTTACCGAAAGGGAAGATTATATGACGCTTTCATTTTTTGACCCGAAAGACGAAAAAATGAGAAAAGCTCTTGCGGTTTGCGGTACGGTTTCGGGACGCGATACCGACAAGGCTGAAAAAACCGGATTAAAACCGGTTCTTTTAGAAGAAAATGCTGTAGGGTTTGAACAAGCCGAGATAACGCTTGTGTGCAGAAAGCTGTATCGAAGCAGATTTGACCCTGATTTGTTTTTAGACCCGCAAATTATTATCAACTCGTACCCTAAAAAAGATTTTCACTATATGTATGTTTGTGAAATTCTTTCGGTCTATACGAAAGAGTAGACTCTTTTAAAACCGTAAGCTCAAAATATGGTTAGCTTTCTAAGAAGTTTGCAATTTCAGCCCATTTCTCGGAGAGTTCACCGCTTTGTTTTTTTAAGCCGTTTATTTTTAGCTGAACGGCTTTACTCTTTTCTCCGTCAGAATAAATTTCCGGTTGCGCTAAGAGGTTCTCATTTTCTTTAATTTTGTTTTCGCACTCTTCTATTTCGTTTAAAAGTTTTTCCTCTTCTTTTTCAAGTTTGCGTCTTTCGGCGCGTAATTTTTTTTGCTTTTCATAAGAAAATTGTCCGAGAGTTTTTTCCGTTTCAGTTTTTTGTGCCGGTGATACATTCTCTCCGCTGCATTTTTTTTCAATAACCGCACTTTCGGGATTTTTTTCTTCCGCTTCTATTCGATACAAGTAATAATCGTATGTACCCGGAAAGTTACGCACCCTTGATGCTTTTGAAGTATCAGATGAAGCGGTAAGTTCCAAAACACGTGTCGCCAGATTTTTAATAAAGCCCTTATCATGCGAAACAAAAATTACAGTTCCCCCAAATTTTTTTAAGGCATCGAGCAGCACGTCTTTTGAATGTATATCCAAATGGTTTGTCGGCTCGTCAAGAATTAAAAGATTCAGAGGTTTTAATAAAAGCGTTAAAAGCGCAAGCCGGCTCTTTTCGCCGCCCGATAAGATTGAAAGACTTTTATAAATATCGTCGCCTCTAAAAAGAAATGCAGCGAGCATATCTTTTAATTTCGGAATCAGTTCAAGAGGACTTGAACGTTCAAGCATTTCTATTATCGTTTCATTTCCGGTAATGGTTTCCGATTCATCTTGAGAAAAATAACCCGTACAGACTCCTGCCCCCTGTTTTACGTTACCTAAAAAATTTTTGTCTTGCCCTGCAAGTATTTTAAGAAGCGTTGATTTTCCCGCCCCGTTTCTTCCAGCCAAAACAAGCCGTTCGTTTTTTTCTACGGTTAAATCGAGGTTTGCAATTACGGAATGTTCACCGTAAAATTTGCAAATATTTTCAGCTTGCAGCACTATCTTACCGGAATGCGGTGCGGGCGGAAAATTAAAATGAATTTTTTTTAAGTGTTCGGGAATTTTTATATATTCAAGTTTTTCAAGCCGTTTTATTCTGTCTTGAACTAATGCCGCTTTACTGGCATTGTATCTAAATTTTCTTATAAAATCTTCCGTTTTAGCAATTTCTTCCTGTTGCTGCTCGTATGCTTTTACTAAACTTTCAATTTCGACAAGACGTGTTTTTTCGTAATCACTGTAAGAACCTTTGTATTTTTTTAATTCGCCGTTAAAAAGTTCATACGTTTCCAAAACACATTGGTCTAAAAAATATCTATCATGGCTTACAAGTAAAAAACCTCCCTTAAATTTTTTAAGCCAAATTTCAAGCCAGTTTCTTGCTTCGATATCAAGATAGTTCGTCGGTTCATCAAGGATTACAATATCGGCATTTTGTAAGAGAACTTTTGCAAGTGCAATACGCATTTGCCAGCCGCCTGAAAAAGTTTCGGTTTTTTTGCCAAAATCGGAAGTAGAAAAACCTAAGCCTCGGAGTGTTTCATCGATTAAACCTTTTCTGGAATTCCAGCCTGAATTTTCAAGCTTAATTTGAAGTGCATGATATTCTTCTGCAAGCGATAAAAGTTTTTGTTCATTTGTTTCCATTTTCATCGCTTCGCCTATTTTATCCATTTCTTTTAAAATATCTTTGCCGTAACTAAATACCGTTTCCGCTTCTTCTGCAAGCGTTCGTCCCGTATGCACAATCCCGGATTGCGGCAAGTAGGCTGTTGCCGTGCCTTTTTCGCAGGCAATCTCACCTGAATCCGCTTGCATCAATCCCGCAATTATTTTCATAAATGTAGATTTTCCGCAACCGTTTGCACCGGTAAGAGCCGCTTTTGTTCCTGTAGTTAAAATCAGCGTAACATCTTTTAAAATATCCCTGTCGCCGAAAGCAAGTGAAATTTTTGAAAGTTGAATAAATGGCATTTTTAATCCTTGAGTATGTTTTTATTCGGTAAAACCGTTTGCAGCGAAGAATAAAATTACAGGATTTAAACTTCTGCGCATTACAATGTTTTCGGTTATATTGACATTGTCTACTGCTTCGAGCCTTAAGCCTTTTGAAGAAATACTGTACATAAAGAATATCGGCGTTTCAGCTTTTTCAAAATTAAAACATAAAACGCCGTCATAATCCGATTTCAGTTTTGCAGTTAGAAACCCGCCGATTGAAACTTTTCCCGAAGCCCCTGCCCCGCTTGGAATTATTGACGGCGAAATTACATTATAACCTGACCAAATAAATTGTCCGCCGTTTAAAATTTTGAGTACTCCGAAATTAGCTGAATTAAATTCAGGAGATGTTCTTGCAATTTCGGCTATTTTTGCTTCACGCCGTTTTAATTCGTTATTGATAATTTCTTCGGGGTTTGTATTTAGGGTTACGAAATTTTCAAATTTCGTTTTTCCGGTTTCATCGGAAAATTCAAGCGTAATTAAATCTTTTGTTTTTATTTGAAGAGAAAGGCTTGCTCCATCAAATTGATATTTATCCCGAATTTTTGTTATCTTCGTATAGTGAAAAGAAAGTTTGACATCTTTTAATTCTATTCGGGCAACACCTGAACGGGTACCGGGGAAAAAACCCCACGTTAAACTTATTTTATTCAAATCGACTTGTTTTGAAGTAAGCATTTTGCGGTAATTTTCAGGATACCAAGCTGAATTGAGTACTTCTTCTAAGGCTTCATCGGTAATTTTTTCAGTTGAAGAATCTGCAACGGAAGAAGCTTCCCGTTCATCGTAAATTGTTAAATTATGCGAGAAACACCAGCCTTGCGTTCCGTCATTGGTGAGGACTTTATACCATTCGCCTTCAATGGGGGTGCCGCCTCTTAAAACTGGAGTGCCTTCAGAAAACCAAAGTATTTTTATTGTTTGCCCAAGCCGTAAGCGGTAAACTTGTTTTGAACTGTTGTCCGGTTCCGAGCGCATGGGTAGTCCGTCTAATTTTACGGAAGCATAGGTATTTTTATATTCTTCCAATTTTTTTTGAAACTTAATTGCATCTTTTTTTGATTCAAAAAAGTTAAGCTGCCATAAAGGAATTTCGATGCGGACGCTTGTTTGTTCATTCAAGCCTACAATATACACATGTTCAATATTTGAACGTACATATATAGGAACAATATCTCCTGCGGTAAGATTATATTCGGGCATTGACCATGTTACAACCCCATATCCGAGTTTATTTGAACAGCTCAAAAGGGTTGCCATAAACATTATAAAAAAAACGGCAAGCGATAATTTAATAGTAAAAATACATTTGCGCATAAAAACCTCAAAAAATATGAAATTATATGCGGTAAGTATATAGTAGAATCTTTATTTTTGCAAGTACATATTTTATAACGGGAATAAAGTCTCTTTTGAAGACAGCAGCCTTAAAACGCAGACACACAACCGATAAAAATACTTACACTTATCATCTGCATCATGTCAACCGTACTAAAAAGAAATAAAAGAATGTCGTTTCTCATTGCATTCCGAAACGGCAAAAAACATGCACCGGTAGATATACTACTATTATGCGTAATCGGCTTTATATTCGGTACACATTCGGGAGAGAGCACTGATATTCGATACTTTATCACCTCTTTTATCGATGTCCAGAAAGCCGGGAAAACACTGAGAAGCTCATTGGGAAATGTAAGGTTTATATTTATTAGTAATATTATACTCCATTCTTTCAATTGCTTTTGCATGAATTCTATCATGCCATATCAACCGCCGCAGAATTTTTCTAATGGACCAATCTTCTTCATCATTCTTAAATACTCTATTTCCTTCTTCTTTGTATTTTTTTATCAGTTCATCAATACTATTTTTTCTTCCTTTTATGATATCAAGATCTATATCTGCTTTTAAACCTACTTGTCCTAAGTAATATTGTTGTACATTACATATATGTTTATATTGCTCAAAGATTGTAGAATATACATTTCCATAAAATGTCTTTCGTACTTTATTATCATCGATTACATTTTTGTTCTTGCATTTGTTGTATATGCTATCAACCTTTTTTGCCGATAAAAAAGCTAATTCACATTCACGATAAAAATCATTTTCATTCTCATACTCTTTTTTTTCTCTTTCAAGAATAATATTACTATCAGCATCTTCAATCATCAAATTACTATGTACAATTACTTCATCAATTTTGTCAGCTTCATTAACTTCTATATCTAACCATTGTCCATATTCTTTAATTTCTCTTTTGTATTTATTTCGTGCTTCTTCTATTGTTTTGCCTCGAACATAGGCACCGGGGAGATTTTCTATCCAACCAAGAAATCCTTTTCCATTAGTTTCATATACTACTTTCATAGAAATATTCCTTTGAATTTAATATTTTTTCTATTTTTCACCGCCATGCATCCGTCTAACATTTGATTAACCTGCAATGGGAATAGTTCCGTTTGTCAGCGTTTAAGCGGGCGTCAGATTTTTTTTACATCCTTACAAGTTTCCTTCCACTTATTTTTTTTGTTAGCACACCTTTATCTGATTCTGATCAATGCAATAAATTTTATCAAACAACTGAGCTGTAGACATTCTATTCGTAACTGCAATTACAGTCAAGTCTTTATATGATAAAAGATGTTTGACGATTTTTGTTTCTATTGCAGAATCAACACTACGAGAAAATTCATCCAGGAGGATAATTGGAACTTCAGAATTATAAACAAGACTACGAACGAGTGCTAAGCGCATATTTTCACCGTCGGAAATGGTCATTTGATTCATATCGATTTTTGTATCGAAACCATTTGGCAGACTATTAAAAAAAGTGTTTAATTCAAATTCAACACAAAGCTTTTCAACCTTTTCTCTATTTATATCAAAATTTTTATTAAATGTTAAATTTGTCTTTAGAGAAAGATTGAATAAATGAGGTTTACTCCACACTGCTGTAACAAGCTCTGAACATGTATGAGCAATTATCTTTAAGAGTGTAGACTTTCCGGAACCATTTTGACCTGTAATAGCGACCTTTTCACCCTTTGCTATTTTTAAACATGCATTATCAAAGATAGTCTTCTCAGCTGTTTTATATTGAATATTTTGCAAATCCAAAATTGTATTATCATGTATTTGTTTCTTTTCTAAAGAATACTCTGCTTTATTTTTTGTATTTAAAAAATCAATATGTCGGCTAACACTGGGTGAAAGAGTTTTTATATCAATAATTCCATGTATAATATTATTTGAGACCGAAGATATTATTGAACTTACAAACATAATATTTGCAATATCAGAAATTAAAATATAATCTGAAAATGAATATAAAAATAGAACACCGAGCATTTGCATTATTAACGACTTTAACTGAGTTATCGTACTAACTACTTTTTCCAAGTTAGACATTTTTACACTGACATTTAATTCTTTTTTATTTTTTTCATCAATAAGATACGCACAAGCTTCATCTGCTGCATTTAGTTTCACAGACACAATTGCATCAAAAACATCTTGGGTTATAATTTGTGACTCTAATCCATTCTCATCAATTTCTTGTCTATAGCTTTCAAATTTTTTGCGAGATATAAATAAAAACAAGTCTAATCCAATTGATAAGGCAACTAAAAATAACGCAAATGGAGAAAACAAAAAAAGAATTGTCGATACCGTTACAAAAATTAATATATTTGAAAAAAGGCTAATCCTTGCAAAATAGAAAGAAATAATAGTTTGCGGTAAACTCATGATTGAAAAAATACCACTACCGGCTTGTGAGTTTCCAAATATTACCGAAGAAACATTGGTACATTTCTCGAAACTCTTTTGCATAATTTTTGATAATGGTTGAAACATTAAATATTTTTCGCCCAATAAATTAAGACTAATTGTCAATGCTGAATATATAAACATTGTAATAGCTGTACATGCTAAATATATAAATTGATTTTGATTAGTAAATATCCTCGATACAAATGCATTTGTTGCAAGAACTATAGCTGATAAAATATGTAGAATAAAAATACACAGTACAATTAGTTTCTTATCATTATAATATAATTTTTTATATTTTCTAATATAGTTTGTTTTCATATATCCTCCTATTTTGCATCTTCTGTATTGCCTATTTGATGAGAATAAAATTCTTTTACCTCATCAACATTCAAAGCTTGCTGCATTGGCATATCAAGCTCAATTGTGCTTTCCTTTAAATAAATAAGCCTATTAAAATATTTTGTCGTTGTATAGTTATGACTTATTGCAATAATTGCTTTTACCTTTTGCTGTGCAAATGTTAGAATAATTTTTTCAATTTCCTCAGTCATTCCGGAAGTAGCTTCATCTAAAAATAGAACTTGTGGTTGTGCAAACACACAGCGTAAAATAGAAATCACTTCGCATTCACCATCAGAAACTTCATCAGAGCTAATTACACTATTTACATCTGCAAGCCGCAGCATATACTTTAAAATCCCCATTTTTTCTAAGTGACCTTTAATTTCATTTTCAGAAAGAGAATTATTGAATTGAAGGTTTTCTAAAATAGAACCTTTTATAACATAACCTTTTACATCACAATATCCGGTGCGTTTTCTCATTGCATGTAAGTCAACAGCCGCCATGTCTACACCACCGATTGTCAGCGAGCCTGTACACGGGTAATCAACACCCATAAGTGCATTTAATAAAACAGACTTGCCTGTACCGCTTCCTCCAATGATTAACACTTTTTCTCCACCATGTATATTTAAGTTGAATTTATTAATCAATGTCTTTTCTCTAAGCGTAACTGAAAAATCAGTAAGTTTGTACTTAAATATTTCAAATTGTGTATTTCCGGTTTGTTCATCAGGCGTTTCAAAAAGCTCTTGAAGAGGTCCTTGAGCAATTTTTACATTTCTATAAATCTGCTTTAGCAAAAAAAGATTATACAGATTTGGTATCATAAGTGTTAAAAAAATAAAAACTAATAAAAAAACTTGAATCTGTCGCATTATTGAAACAGCTATAAACTAATATGGCAAGCAGCGGAATAATGCGTTGAGAATTTACGAATAGAAGTTGTTGTAATCTTTGAGTTTTTGAAACCGCATATAAGCCATTCATTGTTAAATCATCAAAATCAGTTTTAAATTTATTTTGAAAAAATGGAAAAATGTTATTTGTAGATATATCCAATGCCCCTGTTAAAACATCCTTTAACTCTCTAAAAGTTTTTGGAAAAAGTTGATTTACATTTTTTTTTATATTTTGTATTTTTTTTAAATATACAAGATGAACAATGATTGAAGGCACTGAAAAAACTAAGAATAGCAGTGTGAGCCAAAAATTTTTATAAAAAAGAAAAGCAAGAATAATTGCAGTTAATAAGCTTTGCGATACATTTTCAAAAAAAGCAATCGTATGCGATATGGAACTAGTAGAAAACTGATAAATTGATGATACAATATCCCCTGCGTTGTGTTCATAAAAAAATGAAAAAGGCAAACTAAAATATTTTTGTATAATTTTATTTTGCATTTTTAGTGCAGATTTTTTAAAAAATCGCGAGTTCAGCATTAGCTTAAAAACTATTTGAAATATAAAAAAACTTAAGATTAGTCCTGCTGTTTTTAAAACTTCCAAAAATTTCAGATTCCCTAAATTTGCCTCAGCCGCAATTTTTGAAATCATATTCGAAGAAACAATCGTAAAATAAAAATTTACACAACCAAATAAAATTAAAAGAAGTAAAAAATACTTATTTAACTTAAAAATATCAGACGGATAATTCTTTTTCATAGACTTACCTTGTATCTCCTTTAGTTTAGACGCTTATTTTTCTTCTAATAAATCTATTACATCCGTGCTACCAAGCTCTTTATAAAATAAAATTTTTTGATATATCCAAATTCCATTTTCTTTCTCCGCTTTTACATAAATTCTGGAAATCCCATTTTTTCCTTTTATCTTATACATAATTGAAGCATTTCCCGTTGAATCTCCACTTACATTTATTGAACCTAATATCATTCCTGTCTGTTTATAATCATTTCCAATATATTCCATAATTTCTGAATTATTCTCGATTAATTCGATTGAATGCTTAAATGGTTCAGAATTTTTAAAAGCCATCCCTACAAATATAAAAATACCTGCTACTAATATAAAAATTATTAATAAAACTGTAAATACTGTTATTATTATTTTTTTATTTTCTCTCTTTTTTATTTTTTTTATTTCTTCTGTAGTTTTACTTGCTAACATTGTTTCTTTTCCACAATAGGGACAAACTTTAGCTCCATTTGGAATTGTTTTATTGCATGATTCACAGATTTCTAAGGGTTTAAAAATTAACATTATTATAAAAACCCATAATCCTATTCCCGGCCAAATTCCAAGCCAAAACCAATGCGGCGATCTATTTTTCTTTTTTGCAACAATTACCCCTGCAATAATTGGTCCAATCCATAAAATAAAAAAAATAGTAAAAAATAATCCTGTTTTCATTATTTCCTCCTAGCGGCGCTATGCACCGTCCGTTTAACATTATTTTAAACCGCATTTTTTGCAAATGCAAAAAATTTCGACTTTGAAAACTGTGTTATGTAATTTTTATTTATTTAATAACTTTAATTCAGATAACATAGATCAATGGAATATAACATTACAGCAAATCTTTATATCTTACATATCCGCCATAAGGATTTTTGTAAACAATTTTACTAATACAATCGTTCTTATCAAAAATAAAGAACATATCTATTCCATTATCGTGATAGTCAACAGAACATCGATAACGTCCGTCAGAATCAATGTAAAGGTCATTCCCTAAAATTTTAAAAAGAGCGTCTTTCTTCATTCCGACTTTTATACCATATAGAAGTTCAAAGTGCATTGTATCAATCTCAAATTCTCTATGATTAAAATATATCTGGCCGTTATACTGTTCGTATTCTGTTATTATAGAATCAAATCTTTTTATAAGCATATTGATTCTTGCATACTCCAAAGTATACGAATAACTATCTATCCGTTTGATTGTTATTTCTTTTCTATTACCAAATTCTTTCTGATACACGCATTTAAAACTATCATCTGACTGGTTATATGAGAATAATGTCAGATACACTTCTCCGTCTAACGGATGCCGGTATTTTACTTTAAAATCTAATTCTGTGATCCAATATGTATTTATCCAAACATTTTCATTTTCTGAAATACATGCCCAATAATCTAAAATACCATCAACAAATTTACCGGACCCCGAATATGAATAAATGTTTATAATTGAATTTTTATCTTTTTTCCCCACTATTTCAGTATCAAGACCGGGACATCTTCTTAATTGCACTCCATTATCAATTACCAATCCTTGTCTACTTTGGGCAAATCCGCTGAAACTCAAAATCAAAAACAAAAAAAGGATAGCTTTTTTCATATTTTTTTACTCCACATTTATTTTCTGCGCTCCAGTGAGGGCATCCACATAACTTCTGCTTAACATGCACTTGCGTCTCATCCGCAATGTCAGGTTGAAACGGGTGTTAAGTTTATTACATTATTTCTTTCCAATTTTAAAACAAATATCATAAAAATTGTTTAGTTCATTCTGCCAGATATTTTTAATTGCAAACTTGTATTCATTTAAGAGAAATACATATCTTTCAGAACATATTTTATTTTCTAAATCTTTATTTGCTGAAAAATACACTTCTCCATTCCTTCTATTGATTCTTATAAAACTATTAACTCTTTTACACTTTTTAATGAAAAACAAAAATTTATTATTTATCTAAAAAATTTTTTTAATAAATATTTATAAATATTTTTAATTTAGCAAGAAATTATTTTTTTATTTCACTTCCATCTTTTATTTCAATAGCTTTCACTCCATCCAACTTATTATTTGGATCTTTCGGATTTTTTTTAAGATCCTTTCGCTCTTTTTCTTTCGCCTTCCAATACCCTTTTGTGTCAATTTGAAAAACACTTGATGGATCTTTTTTTAACTGCTCTTCCAACTGACTTGTTCTTTGTCTTAGCGCCTCTTTTTTTCTATTTTCTTCAGTCTGTTCCAAGCCAAATATTTTTGTATCATAATAAACATTTATTAAATCATTCCTGCTTTGCAAAAAATCTTCAAACTCATTCAATTCCTCCCCTTCAAGCGAAATTTTATTATTATTCGGATAGCGGGACAAGACTCGAGTTACTCCGTCAGCAAATTCTATAATCATATATCTGTAATTTTTATCAAAAAATAAAATTTGATTTTGAAAATGTTTAAAATATTTTTTTTCAATATCTAAATAAACATTTCCTTTTGCTTCTTCAATCCAAGCCCTCTTTATATCCTCTGACCAAATATTACTTTGAGGATCCAAATAGCTTTTAGATAATCTATAGCCATCTTGTTCCTGTTTAAAGTTATAAGTTATATTTTGAAAATCTTTTTCTTGTGGATCACTTGTTTTTATCACATACCAAGCACCATAACTTTTCTCAACTTTAAATTTCAGTAGTGGATTGACCTTCAAATCAATTTTTTTTATAAATTTTTCCAATCTATTCAATTTATCCGATTTTTCCTTTTTTATATCCTCTTCATCTTCCCGAATCTGATCTAAGTAAATAAGCTCCCCGTCTTCAGGCTCACGATTCAAATCATCATCAGGATAATTTTCATCATCATTATCATTTTTTCTGTAATTTTCATCTCTATTAATTATAATATCAACATCTATGACACCATCCTTAAAATTTTGCTTGTCGATTTCGGACTTTTGTTTCGGTATTGTTATCGTTGAAATTATAAAAAACAAAAGTAATTTATATATTTTATTTTTTTTCAAGATATTCACCTTTTTATTTCAATTTTTATTAATTATAGCATATATTTTTAATTTTTGATAGAAAAAAAGTTTTTATACAGATAAATAAAAAATCCCATAACTACTTTATAGCAAAAATAAAATAGTTCAGGGACTTTTATAATTTTTTTATTTCACATTTCCAATATCTTTTCTAAAATACATTCCATCAAATTTAATTTTTGATAATAATTTATAAGCATTTTTTCTAGCTTCATCCAATGTTTTTCCAAATGCAACTGCATTTAAAACTCTTCCACCATTAGTTTTGAATTTCCCGTCTTCAAATTTTGCTCCTGCGATAAATACCAATTCATCATCTGAAGCATTTTCAATTCCAGTTATCACATCACCTTTTTTATAACTTTCAGGATAACCTTTTGCTGCTCCTACGACACAGCAAGAATGAAGTGGTTTCCAAGAAACTTTTAATTCTGATAATTTTTTGTCAAATGAGTATTCCACCAATTCCAATAAATCGTTTTCCAAAAGCGGCAAAACCGCCTGAGTTTCAGGATCTCCTAATCTCATGTTGTATTCCAGCAAATAAACACCTTTTTTCGTAATCATAAGTCCAAAGAAAATTACTCCTTCAAAATCCATTTCTTCCGCTTGAATACCTTTTAAAGTCGGATTCATAATGTCGTTTTTAAAACTTTCAAAAACTTCATTAGTCACATAAGGATTTGGACTTATAACCCCCATACCACCTGTATTTAATCCAGTTTCATTTTCTCCTATTTTTTTGTGGTCTTTCGCCGATAAAAGTGGCACGATAACTTTACTATCTGTAAACGATAAAATTGACGCTTCCACTCCGTCCAAAAATTCTTCGATTACAACTTGATTTCCCGCACTTCCAAATTTTTCGTCAACCATTATATCTTCAACAGCTTTAATTGCTTCATCGTGATTTTGAGCGATAATAACACCTTTTCCAGCTGCAAGTCCACTCGCTTTTACAACTACCGGGAAATCGCTCCAATTATTTAAAAACTCTTTTGCTTTGTTGGCATCGTCAAAAATCTCATAAACCGCTGTTTTTATTCCATATTTTTTCATAAAATCTTTTGAAAATGCTTTACTTCCTTCAAGAATTGCCGCTTTTTTGTCAGGACCAAATATTTTTAATCTATTTTTTCTAAATTCATCAACAATCCCAGCTACTAATAATTCTTCGCTTCCAACAAACGTCAAATCAATTTTATTATTTTTTGCAAATTTTACATATTCTTCAATATTGTTTGACAAATTCACATTTTCAGCTTTTTCCAATAACTCCGCTCCCGCATTTCCAGGTGCAATAAATATTTTTTCAACTTTTTCATTTTGTGAAATTTTCCAAGCAATTGCGTGTTCTCTTCCACCTGCTCCCACAATCAGTACTTTCATTAAAGCCTCCTAAACTTTTTTATATTTATATTTTAAATTTTTTTAATAAATTTATAAATTTTAAGCAATTTTTTTTATAGAATATAACTTGCGAGTAAATAATCTATTTTTTTTACATCTATATCTGCTCCAAGTTTTATTTTAAATTTTCCAATTCTTGTCCAAAGCACAACTTCAGAATTAAAATCTACAATTTTCCCAGCATTCTCAATTGACCACATAATTATTGATTTATATGGCAATGAAAAAATTTCAGATTTATGTCCAGTTATTCCTTGTTTATCTTTTACAATTAATCTTTTATTCGTAAATACCGCTAAATCCCGTATTGTTTTATACACAACCGTGGCACTTTCGCCATCCACCAAAATATTTTCTATATCTTTTGAAACTTTACACTCTCTAAAAAATGTCCATTCCAACACTTTTAATTCCATTTTTGCTCCCGCCTATTTTAAAATCTCTTTTAATTCTCTCACAATTTCTTGTATATACAAATTTACATTTTCATTATTGACGGCAATATTTTTTAATAAATTTTCTATATTTTGAGAAAAATTTTTCGGTAATTTTTTACATTTTTTCAAAGAAATTTCCACAAGTCTTTTTTCTCCTGGATGAGTTAATTCATTCAATGCAAAAATAATATCAAAATATGAAGCCAAAAATTCTGTTATTCTATGATTTATACTCACGACATCAGCTCTTCCAGTCGCCTTTTTTATCTGACCCTTATACGCTGGAAGAGCATCAGACAATAAATTCATATTTCGTAAAATTATATTTTCTTTCAACTTTTTAGGATAATCTATGCTGTACTGTTTTTGATATTTTTCAAGCTTTTTGTTTTTGTCAAAAAGAATTTTACAATTTATCAGATTATGCCACATACAAGTTGTATATCCGTTATGAGAATTACATTTATCAACTACATAAGAAATTCCATTTATAAAATCGTCTAGTTTTCGGTAAACCACATCGAATTCCACTCCGTCATTCAAAACTCCATTATCTTCATATTCCCAATAATGATTGCCAATTTCAATTTTTGAACAGACTTCCAAATAAATTTCTTTACGCTCTTTTTCAGGTATCATTTCGTTGTAATAAACATAGATATCATAGTCCGACTTTTCATCAAAATTTTCTCCCGCTCTTGAACCTCCAAGCGCTATTGCTTCTACTCTTTTGTCATTTTTAAATTTTTCTAAAATTTTTTCTATCATTTTTTAAACTCCTAGTTTCTTTATTTTTAAGATTAAATTATTTTATAAATGATTTGACTAATTTAGAAAATAACATTGGTTTTTAATATATTAAAGCTATGCAGAGAAACTAAACTTTTTTAATCTCCCTGCATAAAAAATTAATGTTTAAAATGTCTAATTCCAGTAAATACCATTGTTATTCCGTGTTCATTACAAGCGTCAATTGATTCTTTATCTCTAATTGAACCACCAGGTTGTACAATTGCTTTGATTCCTGTTTTTGCAGCTGTGTCTACGCAATCTCTGAATGGGAAGAAAGCGTCTGATGCTAATACTGCTCCTGTCAAGTCTTTTCCTACTTTTTCTTGAGCGTGCTGCAATGCGTATTCAGTAGACCAGATTCTGTTAGTTTG
>CALINC010000114.1 GCA_938045195.1 uncultured Treponema sp. | reverse complement strand
ACCTTCTTTCATAAAATTTATTTACTTTCCCGTCGGAAATCTCCAATAATTTATTGCAGATATTATCAATCAACTCTGTATCATGTGTTACAATAAATACTATCTTACCTTTTGAGAATTTTTTTATAATTTCGCTTATTTCCAGCATATTTAAATAGTCAAGTCCACTCGTCGGTTCGTCAAAAATAATGATTTCTCTATTCATTAATATCCCAACTGCGACAGCCAATCTCTGCATTTGTCCGCCGGATAAGCATAATGGATATTTGTCTTTAAATTTGATTAGTTCAAGTTTTGTAAGGATTTCTTCCACTTCTTCTGTTTTTGTTTTTGAGTCTGATAGCTCAAACTCCTCGATTACACTTTCAGAAAATAGTTGATGTATTACATCTTGCATAACCATATAGCAAAGTTTTCTTCTTGATTTATATTTAAAAAGTTTACCTTTATATTTTATAGAGCCTTCTTGTTCTTTTAACAGCCCGCATAAGATTTTCATTAAAGTTGTCTTACCTTGTCCATTTTCCCCTGTAACTGCAATAATATCCCCTTTACCGGCAGATATATTTACACTTTTCAAAACGCTTTTTTTTGAATAACCATATTTTAAATTTGAAACGGTAAAATCATCAGTATCTGAATACTCAACAGGGGAAATAAAATCTTCATTGTTCATTTTTACAAAAGTTCTTAGTCCCATTTTTCTTCTCAATTCATCATTCAATGAAATAAGTTCTGAATTTGAAAAAATATATTTAATTTTCCCCTCCTGTAAATAAATTGCTCTATCCAGTAAATCCGTCAAATAATATAATCTATGCTCGGATATAATAATTGTTTTTCCTTGTCTTTTAAGTTTAATAAAAACTTCTCTGATTTTTTCAATTCCATTCTCATCAATATTGGCAGAAGGTTCATCAAACACATAAATTTCAGGATTCATAGCATATACGGATGCAATAGCTAATAGTTGCTTCTCGCCTCCTGACATTTTAAAGACATTTCTATTTAGTAACTTTTCAATCCCTAAATCGTAAACTGCTTTTGAAACCCGTTTTTTTATTTCCTCAGGAGGCTCTCCTTTATTTTCTAATCCAAAGATTAATTCACTATCTGAATCCAAATTAAAAAATTGCGTTTTAGGATTTTGAAAAACAGAGCCCACTTGTTCCGAGATTTCATAAATCTTCATTTGGCTTGTGTTTTTTCCATTTATATAAATATAGCCGGATAAACTCCCTTCTAAAAAATGAGGGATCAACCCATTAACCAATTTTGTTACCGTTGTCTTTCCGCTGCCGCTCTTTCCGCATAATAGGATAATTTCCCCTTTATCAATTTCCATAGAAATTTTTTTTATTTGTTCCCCTTTACTTCTATTATAGAAGTATGAAACCTCCTGTATACTAATCATAGATGACCTCTATAAAAATAGTTTAAACCTTGCGTTAAGGAACATTAAAAGACATAATACGATAACCGCACCATCCCAAATACTACATCTTGCATTATCAACAAATGTTTTTCTTGCAGGATTTTCTATACCCCTCACAGTAATTGCTTGCGCTAATTCATCTGCCGTATTGGAAGCTGTAACAATCAACGGCATTACCCCTAATTTTATTTTTTTGAATCCGGTTACGCCTCGAATTTTTATTGCATCTGAAATCAATGTTCGTTCTTCTCTTAAAGAAGGAAAATACCTGATACTTATTGCCAAAGGTATGATTAAACTTTCCGGCAAATGTATCCTTTTCAAAGCATACATAATACTTCGTATTGAATTAGTTCTTACAAGAATCTGACCAACTAAAAAAATCGGGATTAGCTTTGGCATATGAATCACGAATAATCCAAAATATGCTGAAATAATATCCGGCAAAATCGGAAAAATAGAATATTTTATGCCTTGCAATAATGTAAATATCGACAAAGCTTTTAGTGATGTACTCATCAATCCCACACAGGCGGCTATAATAGCAATTATCACGAGAATAAAAATATCTATTTTCAAACTAATATTAGTAAAAATAACAATACTCACCGAAATTAAAAGTATAATTTCGGTTAAGGGGTTTAATTTTATAATACCTTTTACAATACCTTCCATTTATATAATTCCGGCCTTTTCAAAACGCTTTTTGAATATGGACTTACCGATATAAGCTCCAATTGCTCCACCCATAAATGCAGTAACTATTACTCCGATAAGTGTTGGAATTGAAATTAATGTTTGCATTTTATTAACATAGCCGGGATTCATTCCCATTTCAATAATAGACTTCATATAAGTCTCTTGAAATAACCACATTGGTAAAGGGGAACCGATAAGTCCGATACAAATTATTCCGGAAGATATTATTTCACCTTTAGGATTGTTATACCCAAAAATCTTTCTTATAATTTCCGCTAAAATTCCGGCAGCAATACAAGTTATGGCAATTGTCCAAGTGCATTCACCTGTCGCAAAATAAATAATGCCGGTAATGGCTATTAAAAGAAATGCGGTACCCTGTTTTGGTACTTTTGATACTAATAACATATAAATAAAATTACATA
>CALINC010000113.1 GCA_938045195.1 uncultured Treponema sp. | reverse complement strand
TTACCCGCGTCATCACCGACAGCATGAACGAAATGGCCTCCGGTGCCGTGCAAATCAGCAATGCCGTACAAGAAGTAAACGATATAAGTCAAAAGAATAAGGCTAGTATTCAAAAACTTGCGGAAGAGGTCGGAAAGTTTAAGGTGTAGCATGTAAAGAGATTAAAAAAATAGGACATCGCACCCGTATGTTATTTCTTTAATTAAGATGCGTTTTTCATAAGTCCTTATATATCAATGGCTTACTAAAGACATCGCAAGTTAAAGCTAAGGCAAACCTCTAAAAACTGAGGTTTTTAGAGGTTTCCTACAGTATAAACAAAGAATCAGGATGTCCTATATTAACCGCTTAAAATTTACAGGTTTTCTTCAAGTCTTTCAAAGTAAGCTTTCGGATGATCGCATGCGGGGCATTTTTCGGGAGCAGCTTTACTTACGATAATAAAGCCGCAATTTAAACATCTCCAAGTTGTAGGAGTATCTTGGACCCACATGCTGTTTTCTTCTAGCCGTTTAATAAATGCCTCATAACGTTTTGCATGGTATTTTTCTGCAACTGCAATATTCTCCATAACCGCAGCAATTAAAGGGAAGCCCTCTTCTCTGGCGGTTTTTGCAAATTCGGGATACATCTGCATCCATTCGTGATTTTCACCGGCAGCAGCCTGTTTTAAGTTTTCCAAAGTGGTACCGATTATACCTGCCGGAGCAGTTGCCGAAACGCTAACTTCTCCGCCTTCCAAAAATTTAAAAAGACGTTTAGCATGTTCTTTTTCTTGTTCGGCAGTTTCCGTAAAAATTTGCGCAATTTTTACAAAGCCCTCATCTTTTGCCCTGCTTGCCCAGAACGTATACTTGTTACGCGCTTGCGACTCCCCGATAAATGCCGACAGAATATTCTGCTCGGTCTTTGTCCCTTTAAGTGAATTCATACTCAATTCTCCAATAAAAATATTTTCCGCAAAATCTTGCTCATTTTACGGAATAGGCATAATAAGTATAGCAAATATTTAAAAATAAGAAAAGGGGACGCATTTCCTCAAGTTAAATTGCAAAAACAATTTTACAAAAGCCTAAATTATGGATTTTTACCGTTGTATAGTCTATTACGTATTATTTACAGAAAAGCCTAATTTGTTTATAATGCTTCTTAAAGAGGTGCTTATGAACATAGCAATTATTTACGGCGGAAAATCGAGCGAACATGAAGTTTCTCTTGTCTCTGCAAGTTCTATAGTTAGAACAATCGATAAAAAACACAATCTTCATTTGATAGGAATTACAAAAAAAGGCGAGTGGTTTTTACATAGCGATAAAGAGCGTGAACGCATTTTAAAAAATCCCAAAGCTATATTAAAAATAAAAAAAGATGAAGCAAATCGGGTTGTTATAATTCCGGGAGGCGGAACAAAAAAAGGAATTAAAAGCGGCGATACTTTTTTACAAACCGATGCTGCTTTTGCCGTTTTACACGGACGTTTCGGCGAAGACGGAACAATTCAAGGTTTATTTGAAATGGCAGACATTCCATACGTCGGCGGAGATGTTATGTCTACCGGTATTGGTATGGATAAAGAGAAAACAAAAATGATTTGGGATTATGCAGGACTTCCAATTGTTCCTTATATTGCAATAAAAAAATGGGAATGGGATAATCCCGAATTACGAAAAACACTTTTAGCAAAAGCCGAAAAAGACTTGGATTATCCTCTTTTTGTAAAACCATGCAGGGCAGGAAGTTCCGTAGGAGCCGGACGAGTGCAAAAGCGGGAAGAACTTACCGCACAAGCTGAAGAAGCTTTCTTATGGGATAATAAAATTTTAATTGAGGCTTGCATTCAAGCGCGTGAAGTTGAATGCTCCGTTACGGGCAATGACGAAATTACTGCATACATTCCGGGTGAGATTATTCCCTCTCACAAATTTTACGACTATGACGCAAAGTATACCGACCCAAACGGAGCAGAATTAAAAATCCCTGCCGATTTGGACGAAGTTACCCGTAAAACTATCCGCGAAATTGCAATAAAAGCATATCAGACTTTGGACTTATCGGGACTTTCCCGTGTTGATTTTTTTATAGACAAACGGAATAACAAAATTTATTTAAACGAAGTAAATACAATTCCGGGCTTTACTTCAATTTCAATGTTTCCAAAAATGTGTGCAGCGTCGGGGCTTCCTTACGAAAAATTAATAATGTATTTAATCGATTTGGCAATTGAACGTTTTAAAAATGACAGAAAACTTAAAACGGCAAAATAAAAAAGATTTACTGCAATGTATTTTGCTCAATCTATGTTTTATTTTTATATGTGCAATTTTATTTTTTATTGTCCGCTTTTTACCTAAAAATAATTATGCCGCAATCGTATTTAAAATAACTTGTTTTATAGTATTTCAATTATTTGAACTTACAGCTTGCGGCATTTTTTATACATCGAACTATTCCGCACAAAATAAAAAAGAAAAAAAAAATGTTCAAGGCATCGCTATTTCAGCTTTAAAATTAAGTATTTTTATTCCGCTTTTGCAGGCTTTGCGTTTTTTTTTGCAAAAAGAAAATATAACGGGAAATGTTTTTGCGGGAATTGTTTTGTTTATATTTTTCTTTTGCAGGTTTTCTTTATTTTGGTTTTTTACAGAATTGCAAAATTCCGAAAAAAAGTTTTTCTGTAATATAAAAGTATCTTTTCAACTTTTCATTTTATTTCCGTTTTTTACGTTCAAAGTTTTTCTTAAAAATATATTATATGTTTGTATTTCATGTTTTACTTTTTTTATTTTTCCGGGGATTTGCGGCATTATAAAAAACAAATGTATTAGTTACAAAAATTTAAAAAAGCATTGTTAAAAATTAAAATGTTTACAGATGCCCACATATACAAATTAATTCTTGTATAAAAAAATTATTAAGATAGGCATGCCTTATGATGATTTTAGCGGAAACATTATTTCAACCGCAAAAACGCCGTCTTCACTTTGACGGTTAATAAAAGCTGCATATTTTTTTACAATTATGTCTATTCTATTTAGCCCAAAGCCATGGTCCTTACCCTGCTTTGTGGTAAAAAATTTGCCATGATTTTTTATGCGTCTACCCAAACATGAATTCGTAAATGCAATATACAGGTTTTCGTTTAAGGAGCGGATATATATTCTGATAAACCGTAATTCAGGGGCGGATAAAGTAAGACAGCCTTCTATTGCATTATCAAAAAGGTTACCGATAATGACACATAATTCCAAATCGCTGAGCTGAATATTTTTAGGCACGGCAGCTTTTACATTCAGTTTAATTTCGTGTAAAAGTGCAATAGAAATTTTTGTGTTTAAGATAGCATCGCACATCATATTTCCTGTTCTAATTACAGAATCAAGTTTAATAAGATCTTCGCTTAAATTATCCAAATAAGAATGCAATCCTGTATAATTCTTAAATTCCAAATAGGCTTTCATAACTTGAATATGATTATGGTAATCATGTCTCCAGCCGCGCATTTTTTTGTAAACGGAATTCACATCTTCATAATAGGTATTCATTAAACCGTTTTGAAAATCGGTAATTTTTTTATTAAAAGTTTTTTTAAGAAAAAAATATTCTGTGATGACTAAAATTAAAATGAGTGCCGCTGCACAAAATATCATTATTGTGTTCCTCGTGTGTAGTATTGAATAAAGCGGTTATTCACATTTTTATATTCTCTTCGGCTTATGGGAATTTCTGAACCGTCAGCCATAAGAAGAGTTTTTTTACGCACTTGTTTTATGTGTTTTATATTTACAAGAAAAGCCCTGTGTGTTTTTACAAAAAAATCTTTATTCAGTATATTTTCACTTTCGGATAAAAGCATTCTGGTACTAAATTCGCTTTTTAAAGTTTTTATCTTTAAATTGTGTCCAACAGATTCTGCAAAAATAATTTCATCCTGAAATATTTTAAACTTATCTTTATTGCATAAAACAACAATAAAGCCGTTGGATATATTTTGCCGCTTTAAAGCACGGTCTAAACATTCAAAAAGTTTTTCTTTTTTTATCGGTTTTAAAAGATAATGGAAAGCCTCAACATCATATCCTTCCTGCATATAATCGGGAATACCGGTAATAAAAATAATAATTTGACCTCCGCCTTTTTGTCTAATCTTTTTTGCAAGTTCTATTCCGTTTATTTTTTCCATTTGAATATCTAAAAGGATAATATTTACTTCAGGATGAACTTCAAATTCAAACCAAAAATTTTCGGCGGACGGGAATAGTCCGATTTTAATACGGACACCCGAATTTTTTGCCCATTCATTTACATAGCCGCTTATCAGCCGAGATTGAATTTTATTATCTTCTATGACTGCCGCATAAAGCATAATTTCCTCTTAACCGGTTACCAACTTCCCGAAGCCCCTCCGCCTCCGAAACTGCCGCCGCGTCCTGAATAGCCCCCTCCAAAACTGCCGCCCGAAGAACTTCTGAATGAACTCGAAGAATAGCCTCTGTATGAAGAGCCGAAACGGGATTTAAATCTTAAAGCCGTCAGCAATATAAAGCCCACCACTATCGCAAATATTATTATGCCAAAAAAAGAGTCATCATCATTATCTTTAAATTGCTCCATTAAGGTTTCATCTTGAAGTGCATATCCTGTCATGGCTTTTACGCCCTGAAGAATCCCGCTTCCATAATCACTTTTTTTAAATTCAGGAGCTATTACATTTTTGATAATTCTCGAACATACGGCATCGGTTAAATTCTCTTCAAGACCGTAACCTACTTCAAT
The DNA here is from genome assembly GCA_938045195.1 of uncultured Treponema sp. Classification (GTDB taxonomy): domain Bacteria; phylum Spirochaetota; class Spirochaetia; order Treponematales; family Treponemataceae; genus Treponema_B. The sequence continues at coordinate 403 of CALINC010000113.1, read as the reverse complement.
GCGCAACTTTTTATCATCGATTGAAATTAAAAGCAAGGCTCCCGAATCTTTTTCTTTAGAACCGAGCTTCCACGATTCTGCAACTTTTATGGAATAATCTTCAAGTACTTCATTTTCAAGCGATTTAATAATTAAAACTGCAATTTGCAATTGACTGATTTTTTCATTATTTAAAAGAAATGATTCTATTTCGGCTTTTTCCTGTGCCGATAAAATTCCTGCAACATCATTTACGGGATCTTGTAATGCCGGAATCTCAAGAGAAAAAAGAAAATTGTTTTTAAAGCTGTTTAAAAATACACTCAAGAATAAGAAACCTAAAATAAGTATTTTTTTCTTATACATATATACTCCCATAAAAACTTTTTGAAAAAATTATCAAAAGCCTTGCGGCTTTAGTTCT
>CALINC010000112.1 GCA_938045195.1 uncultured Treponema sp. | reverse complement strand
AGAGCAACAGACTCTTAATCTGTGGGTCGCAGGTTCGAAGCCTGCATGGCTCAAAATCGGAATGTTCTCAGCGGAACATTCCGATTTTTTATTCGTGCGGAGGGTTTAATACCCCGACGCAAGCGTCGGGGTTGTTGATTCTCCGGTAAATACTTATGATGAACAGCTTGAGCATTCTTCAACTTCCAGCGATTTACTCCTTACATAATAGACGGATTTTACACCGTTTTCCCAAGCCTGAATATAAAGGTTTAACACTTTGCTGAAAGTAAAATCGTTTGTAATATACAAATTAACAGACTGCGCTTGATCTATATGCCTTTGCCTTATTCCGGCTGCTTTTATACTCCAACTTTGGTCAATAGTATGGGCATTTTTGTAAAGCCAATATGTTTCAAGCGAAAGCGATGGTGCGACGCGAGGCATAAGCGAGCCTTTTTTTCTTCCAAAAAATACTTGTTCATAATCGGGTCAACACCGGCGGTTGTACCGGCAATAATCGAGGTGGAACTGGTAGGAGCTATAGCCAGCAAATAGGCGTTCCGTATTCCGTTTTGCCGGACCGTTTCTTTTAATTTTTTCCAGTGTTCATCGGTGTAGTTTCTTTTTTCAAAATATTTTCCTGTTTGCCAATCGCTTCCCTCAAAATAGGTATATGAACCTTTTTCTTTTGCAATTTGCGAAGAGGCTTTGATTGCCGCATAATTTATTTTTTCAAAAACAGTATCCGCCAATTTGAGGTGTTCTTCGCTTTCCCAAGCTATTCCTTTTTTTGCAAGCAGATGATGATAACCCGAAGCACCAAGCCCGATAGAACGGTAGACGGCATTGGTAACTTGTGCATAGGGAACGGGATAAAAATTTAAATCGATGACATTATCGAGTGCCCGCACTGCCGACGAAACGGTGTGTTCAATTTCATCGGCATCATCCACATTTATATTCCCCAAAACCAGAGAAGCTAAATTGCATACGACAAAATCTCCAGGTTTTGTTACCATTACGACAACAGTGCTGCCGTCTTCCGCTTTTATCTGAGTACTGACGGTTTCAATTCCGCTCATGTTTTGAGCAATTTCCGTACAGAGGTTCGAGCAGTAAATTATTCCTTTATGGGCGTTAGGATTCGCTTTATTTGCATGATCGCGGTTAAATGCAAAAGGGGTTCCGGTTTCAACCGCTGATTTTAAAATTAAGCGCACTAATTCTTTAATCGGAATTTCCCTTTTGTTTATTCCGGAATCAGCTACGCACTCTTTGTAGCGTTTTTCCCATTCTTCTCCGAAGTAGTCTTCAAGCGCATAGCCCTTTGTTGTTAAGATTTCATGCGGACATATTAAATACCAAGAAGCATTGATGTCATCTCTAACAGTCTTCCAAAATAAATCGGGATAACAAATTGCCGGAAAAATATCGTGCGCTTTCATTCGGTCATCGCCGTTATTTGTTCTCAGCTGCAAAAATTCGGGAACATCTTTGTGCCAAATATCCAAGTAAACCGCAACCGAGCCCTGCCTTACACCGAGCTGGTCTACGGCAACAGCCGTATCGTTTGCCAATTTTATCCAGCGGATTATGCCGCCTGCAGCACCCATAAAGCCGCGTATCGGCGAGCCGGCAGCGCGTATCTTGCCGAAGTACAGCCCCATCCCTCCGCCGAATTTTGAAACCTTTGCAAAGTTGTCGATACTGCGGTAAATACCGTCAAGCGAATCGGGGACGGTATCAATAAAACAGGAAGAAAGTTGATGATAGGGTTTGCGTGCATTTGAAAGCGTCGGGGTTGCCATAGTAAACTTCAGCATACTCATCATATCATAAAAACGTTTAACCCATTCAATACGGTTATTTTTTTCTTTCATTGCAAGATGAAGCGCAATACCTAAAAACATTTCTTGAGGAGATTCCAAAACGATATTATTATACGTACGAATTAAATATCGGCGCATAATTAAATCTGCGCCGCTATACGTAAAAAGATTGTTGCGCCGTTCATCTAAAAATTGTTCGGCTTGTTCGATTTCTTCACGTGTGTAGTTTTCGCAAATATAAGCACCGTACAAACCTTCCGCTTCAAGATATTTTAATTTTTCATAAAAGGAATGTATATTCCGTTTTGTTAACTCTGCTTTTAGTTTTAAGCTGAATTGAAGCATTAAAAGGCAGGCTGCAATAAATTCCCAGCGGGGAGCGTCATGAGCCGTAAGTTCTACAGATGCCTTAATTAATATTGCAAGCAATTCCGTTTCCGTCATATTGTCTTTTTTAAAGGAAAGAAATTTATGCTCAAGCAAATTTAAATTATATTCTTTGCTTGAAAATTCATTTTGAATCTCGGTGAGTATCGGTTGGATATTTATTTATGGAAGAAAAAAAATGCGAAATTGCTTGACGGGCATCCCGCCGCTTAGTTCTATCTACCCTATATAAAATAAAGTTTTTAACTTCGGCATAATAGTTATGTTCAATTAAGGTTTTTTCTACAAAATCTTGAATAGTTTCAACATGAACAAGACATCCGTTTTTTGTCAGTTCTTCAATATCCGCTTCAATTTCTTTTACAAGCGGCGGAATAATTATATTCAAATTATTATGCGGTGAATTGTCTACGCTTTCAAAAGCCGATTAAATTGCCATAGCGATTTTTTCGCTTTCGTATTCTTTTTTTTCGCCATTCCGTTTTATTATTTGCATAAGCCCTGCCTATACGCTATATATTGCGTAGTTTTATGTGATTTACGCAGATTATACCGCGATATATAGCGTGTGTCAATAGACGAAACAGTCTTCTATGCTTAACAAAACCAAAGCAGAGGTGTATTTTTATACGTTGAGCATTTATGTAAATAAGAATTACAGTGTTTTTAACATTGCTTTAGAGCCTTTTTCTTATTCTCCCAAAAAATAACCGCAGAACCGGCAACGATAAAAAGTAAGCCGAGCCAAAAATTAAACTCTTGTGCTTCATGCAGAAACACAATTGCAAAAACGGGTGCTAAGACCGGCTTGATAAAAAATACAAGCGACGCAAAGGTAAGGCTCAACTGTTCTATTGCGTAAAAATAGCAGACATAAGCAACGCCGGTGATAAAAACTGAAATAAACAACAGTAATGGAAGATTTGCCCAAGTAATTCCTTCAAAAAACGGAACAAAGGCAAAGCTCTTAAATCCTGCGCCGGTCATAAAATCTGCAACCGCAGGAATATGCGTTAATGCCATAACAAGAGCCAGCTCAAGGGCACCGAATAAAAATGCAAATGCCGTTAATACAACGCCTCCTATCGGTTTTCCCCGCGCGTAGATTTTTCCTACTACACCATACAGCGCAAAAGTAATACCGCATACAAGCCCTAAAATTACCCCTGCCGTAGAAACCCGAATTTGGCTTTTTGCAAAATCAAAAGGATTGATAATCGTTAAAATCATTCCTATAAAACACAATACCAATGCAGCATACACATTTCGCGAATTTTTTTCACCCAGCAAAAGGCGGGCAAGTAAAATCCCGAAAAAAGTATTGCAGCTGATAAAGATTGAAGCTAGTGACGCGCTCAGCTTTGCAACCGAAAGCAAAAAGCAGGTCATACTTATAACCACGCAAATAAAACCCGTCAAAGCCATCTTACTTAAATCCGCCGCAGTCAGCCGATACCCGGCTTTTTTTAACTTTTGTAGTGCAAACGGCAGTAAAATCAATCCGCCGATTAAAAACCGTAAAAAATTGAGCTGATTCGCATTAAATGCCCCGCCCGTTGCCTTTATAGCGACCTCCATACTGCTAAAAAAAAGAGTAGCCAAAGCTACGCAAATAATGCCTTTTTTCACCATACACTATCTCCGTTAAAATTCAACTTTAGGAGCATTTGCTGCCTGTTCATCTGCTTGGAAATATGCTTTTTGCCTAAAGCCGAACATATTTGCTATAATGGATTTTGGGAAGCGTCTTATAAGCGTATTGAACGATTGAACTGTTTCATTAAAACGCTTGCGTTCTACCGCAATGCGGTTTTCCGTACCTTCAAGTTGACTTTGCAGGTCGCGAAAGTTTTCGTTTGCTTTAAGATCGGGATAGTTTTCGGCAACGGCAAGAAGACGCTGCAAAGCTCCGCCTAATTCTCCCTGTACCTTTTGAAATTTTGCAAAAGCATCGGGGTCATTTAAAACTTCTTGCGAGATATTGATAACGCCGCCGGCTCTTGAACGCATTTCGGCAATTTCGGAAAATACTTTTTCTTCGTGCTTTGCATAGCCTTTTACGGTATTTATCAAGTTGGGGATTAAATCAAACCGCCGCTGATATACGTTTTCAACTTGACTCCATGCTGCCGTTACACTTTCTTCCGCTGTAACCATTGCATTGTACGTTCCTACCGTACAACTATAAAGCATTAACAAACATACTGCAATTACACCGATAACTATTATACCGGTTTTTGCCCCTTTAGCCATTTTTTACTCCCATAAAAACTTTTTGCAGCAAATATCAATTTGCGAAAAAAGTTTTTTCACG
>CALINC010000111.1 GCA_938045195.1 uncultured Treponema sp. | reverse complement strand
CCTCTAAACTATTAACCATATCAACCAATAAAGGAGTCGTACATATACGATAACATACAAACAGCTTTCTTTGGCAGATATTTTTGCAAATTGCCAAAATAAATTTGATAATGATAAATATGAGTTCCTTTCTATTCTTGAACATAACCTTAATCTTGATGAAATTGTTCCGGCTTCTTTTGCTTCGCATTTTCATGCTTCTACCGGCAGACCCCGTAAGTATTTTTTATATCCTATGCTCAGGGCTCTGTTTCTACAACTTATATTCTCAATTCCTACCACATCTCTTCTGATTGTATTCTTAAAATACTCTCACGAATTACGAGATTTCTGCGGTTTTGACATTGTTCCTGATGCCTCTAAGTTTACTCGTTTTAAACAAGATTTTCTTTTGGACTTAAAAGTCATGTTTGACTATATGGTTGAACTTACTGAGCCTATATGTCAAAAGATTGATAAACAAAAGGCTTCCATTCTCCTTTTTGATACTTCGGGCATTGAAGCATGGGTAACCGAGAATAATCCAAAGTATGCCAACCGTATCATTAAACAATTAAAAGCATTTAAAAAGGCAAACAAACTTAATGATTCCTATGATCCCTATAAAGCAGCCTATAATTCCATACCTTCATACGCCGCTTCCAATCCCTCCGTCCGACAAATGTATGTGAACGGTCATTTTTGTTATGCTTATAAATTCGGTATCGTAACAAACGGACTTGGTATTGTCAGAGATATTTGCTTTTAGAACAAAGATTTTCTTAAACTCCATCCTGAAATCGCTATGAAGAAAAGAACCGACTCCACTGATGAGGATAAAAGTCTTGCCGATGCAAAAGCATTGATTCCGACATTAAAGGATTTTTTCAAAAAGCATCCGCTGATTAATCCTAAAATATTTCTTGGTGATGCCGCTTTTGATTCTATCGAAATTTATAAATACCTGCTTACTGAAACTTCCTTTGAAAAAGCCTATATCCCTCTCAAAAACAAGCTGAACATCAAAGGACTTAATTATACCGTTACCTATGACGGCATCCCCTGTTGTCCGCATAATCCTTCGCTTCCCATGAAGCGTGAAGGCAGTAAATCACATCTGTGCTGTGGACTTCCAACCATGAAATTCGTTTGCCCGAAAATGAAGCGGGAATGGAACAACGTAATAAAAAGGGCAAAGCGTGTATGTCATTGTAAGAACCCTTGCACAACATCCTCTTGTGGAAGAATGATTTATATCTGTACTGAACAAAATCTTCGTGCTTACCCCGGATGTATCCGTGGTACTGATGAATGGGATTCCACTTACAAAATACGCATAAATGTTGAAAAAGCCATTAATCACTTCAAAGACAGTTTTTGTGTTGCAGGTCGTAAGACACAGAATGAAAAAACTCTTCATGCCGATTTACTTCTTGCCGGAATTACAGGACTGCTCACTGTCATGATTGCTGATAAAATTCATAAACACCAATATATTCGCAGATTAAAACCTCTGATTGCATAAGCTCGATTTTTATATATGCTTTTGCCGGCAGATACATCTATCTGTCTTATTGTTATACTTTACTTTTTATTTTACACAC
>CALINC010000110.1 GCA_938045195.1 uncultured Treponema sp. | reverse complement strand
TTTATATCGTACCGGGCTACTTAAAAGCGGAATATCTGGAAACGGAAAGTAAATCTATTGCGATTGCTCAGTCACTCCGTACGCCGTGGCTTACCGACTTGTTCAGCAGTGAATATGTCAACTATGGTATTTTCCTCGGCATTCTCGCGATGGTATTTCTTAAAATCATTTTGGATAAAACAACACTCGGTTTTGAGTTAAAAGCGGTCGGATATAACCGCAACTGCGCGGAATACGCAGGCATCAGAGTAAACCGGAATATCGTTATTTCAATGATGATAGCAGGTGCCTTATCAGGCTTAGCCGGATTGACGTACTACACCGGTTATTCGCTCAATATGCAGATCGGTATTATGCCTTCCCAAGGATTTGACGGTATCGCCGTTTCTTTACTCGGGGCCGGCACTCCGGTCGGCGTCGCGCTTAGTTCGGTTTTCTTCGGCGTATTACACGTCGGTAAGGGCTTTATGAGTGCAAATACTATTGTTCCGCCCGAAATTGCGGATACCATCATCGCGGTTATCATCTACTTTACAGCAACCAGTCTGCTCTTTAAACGATTCTGGGGTATGATTTCTAAAAAGATACGCGCACGCCAAACGGCAGGGCTTGCTGCGGAGGAGGTATAACGTATGTGGCATATTTTAACCCTTATTTTTCCCTATGTAATTGCATATACGATTCCTCTTTTGGTTACTTCGCTCGGCGGACTATACAGCGAACGGAGCGGCGTTACGAACCTCGGCCTTGAAGGATTGATGCTGATCGGCGGTTTTTCCGCAGCGGTCACTATCAATTTACTGCAACATTCCGTTCCGGCAGGGATCGTTATTCCTATCGGCTTGCTGGTTGCCGCTGTAGCCGGCATCCTTTTTTCGCTGTTGCATGCCTTTGCGTCGATTACACTGAAAGCGGATCAGGTTATCAGCGGTACTGCTATCAATATGCTCGCCGCCGCGTTAACCATCTATATGGCTCGTACCATAACCGGTTCGGGAAATGTACGTGTTGCAGGTATTATCCGGCAGGACGTCCCCGGACTTTCAAAAATTCCCGTATTGGGGCCGCTCTTTTTTTCGCAAGTGTATTGGAGCACGTGGCTGGTACTACTGATACTTATTCTATCGTGGATACTGCTGTATAAGACCTCGTTCGGGTTACGGCTGCGAGCTTGCGGTGAGCATCCGTCCGCCGTTGCGAGCGCCGGTATCAATGTACACCGAATGCGGTACTTTGCGGTATGTGCGAGCGGTGCGCTTTCCGCATTGGGCGGCGCCATTATCCTCGTAACCTATTCGGGAGAATTTAACGGCAGCGTAGACGGCCTCGGGTTCTTGGCTATTGCCGCTTTAATCTTCGGTCAATGGAAGCCGTTCGGTATTTTGGGTGCAACCTTCTTCTTCGGGTTTGCCCGCACCGTTGCGAACGTTTCGCAGGTTATCCCTGCTTTAAGCGGCATACCGCCGGTGTGGCTCAAGATATTCCCTTATCTTGTTACGCTGATAGCCCTCGTACTATTCAGTAAAAACTCCGCTGCTCCCAAAGCAAACGGCGAACCGTATTAAAAAATTCATAGAGAGTTCCTAAAAATCTCAACCTCATGCGTGAAATTTTTAAAAATTTCACGCATTTTTTTTAAAAAAGGCAACCGCAGTTCAAAAAGCATTCCTTATTATGCTGCGGCGTATACAGAGACCACACATATCGCCGGTATTCCTTAATCAATTTAAGCGGTTACCTCAATTTTAGTTAAGATAGGCCTAATCTGCCCGTTGATGATGTGTTCCGGCGGATATTATGGTAGAAAAATGTAGCTGCTTGGATGTGTAGCAGTTTAGATTGAAAATGCGTAGTTTTTATGATATTATGAGGAAAGGTCAAGCGAATGTTAGACAGACGGCTAAAGCCGCAAAAAAGGGAGAAAGATATGGCTAATTTAAATGATTTTAAAATTATCAAAAATAAGAGTAAAATACTATTTGAACTTACTCATAAGGATATAGAAGTTGATGATATCAAAAAAGAAAGATGTGGTTTTTATTATTTAGTTTTAGAAAGTATTACTGGGCAAAAAGATACTGATAATTATAAAGAATTAATTATTGATACAGAATATAATAAAATAGTAAACAATATTTCTGTTGATGATTTGGGAATTGATGCAGTTTATATTGATGAAGAATTAGAAGAAATAAATATAAATTTATTCAACTTTAAATATAGGGAAAAATTTAATGATAATAATAAGGAAGAAAATTCTTTATCTAGAAGTACAAAGTTTTTAGAATATATTCAAGCCGAAGATGAGAGACTAATATTAGGCTTGCAAGACAATAAAGTGAGAAAAAATATTTTGGAAATACGTGAAAAGTTGGAAGGTAATAAAATTTGTAATCTTAAATTGTACATGGTTTCAAATGAAAATAAAGGATTTGCATCATCATCAAATGATTATATAGAGGTTTTAAAAAATAAATATGGAATGGAAGTCTTTGATATTGATCTTGATAAGATTTCAAATTACTGCATTCCAACAACATTTAATAAAAAATGTGAGTTTATGTTAACTCCAGAGGATTTTTTATCATTTTCAAGAGATGGGTTATCAACACAAAATTCATTAATTGTAAAAATTTCGTTAATAGATTTGATAAGAATATCATCCAAGAACGAAACTTTAAATAAAAAATATAATCTTGAAGATGATGATGAAATAAAAAATTGTAATTTAGATTTTTCGCTTTTATTTGATAATGTTAGAGGATATTTAGAAGGATCTAGTTATAATAAAAATATTCAGAAAACAATTCAAACAAATCCAACTGAATTTTTTATGTTTAATAATGGCATCACAATGACTTCAGAAATAATTGATTCTGATAGCATAAATAGTGGAAAAAAATATTTAATAAAATTAGAAAATTATCAAATAGTTAATGGCGGACAGACTATACGATCAATATTTGAGTATTTACAAAAACATGTAGATGAAAAAAAAATTGAAAAATTACGTGCGGCAAATATCTTAGTTAGAATTTTTAAGATTACTAAGGAAAATATAAGACTTAAGAATCAAATTGCAGAATATACAAATAGTCAAAATAAAATTCAAGACTCAGATCTAAAGTCTGTAGATGAAATACAGTTGCAAATAGAAGAATATTTAAAAGAGCATAATATTTTATATAGAAGAAAAAACGGGGATTTAGGAATTATTAATAAGGAATATGATTATATAATTTCAAAAGAACGTTTAGCTCAAATCATTTATTCAACCAAAGGTTTCCCTAATAGAGTTGGAAATCAAAAACGTAAATTATTTGGCGAATATTATGATTATATTTTTAAGAAAGATCTAGATTTAGAGGATATTCCCAATTTATGCAAACTATATTACAATATAGAAGATATTTACAAAAAACAAAAAAAGAAATTTTATGATTTAAAATCATTTTATGTCATTTACATCTCTAAAAATTATTCAAAAACGATTGAAGAATCAATAGAAATTCTTGAAAATATTATAGTGCAAAATAAAAAAGAAAATATTTCAGAAGCTCGTACGTTACTAAAAAATCTAATTAAAGAGGAAATTGATAAACAGTTAAATAATTAAAGCCTAACACACGCTTCAACCTGACATTGCGGACGAACCGCAAATGCAGGTTAAGCGGATGTTAGAATGACGCTCCGCGCGGGAATTGGAAAAAAATGAAAAAAATAATAATTACTTTTGCTTTGATATATGCTAATTTTATGATTTTTGCAAAAACGCCTTTTGAATTTATAAAAGAAAAATATTCAGAATATCAAGTGTCCAAAATTGAAAGTATAGGAACTATAAATGATATTTCTTTATTCATAATCGTAAGTGAAGAGAACTGGTGGGAAAGTCCCGTATTCTTCAACCTAAAAACAAATGAAATAAAAGAAATAGATGATATTATGGAGCAAGCTGTTCTTTCTGCAAAAATTGTCAAAACAAAAAAAGAATCTTTCTTTGAAATTGTTGGCATTACTCACACGGGACACGGAAATATTTATCTCTTTGACTCAAATGGAAAACTCTTTTTTTCTTATAATTTCGTTGACTGTAATCTGGAAAATGTAGAGTTCCCTGATTATGGGCAGATTCCATGCCTACGTGAAACCGTTCGAAACAAGCTGTTTCATCTTTCAGATAATTATTATGAAGGCTATAGCGCAGTTTTTGAAAACGATACGCTGAAAATAGACTATTCAAAATATAATGAGGGAGTTTTAAGAATTTATGGAATCTACAATTATGTAGGACATAATTGGGAGAATGATACATCAAAAATTTTTGGTTTTGATGAAATTGAAAGAATCTTTACCCATATTAATAACGAATGGCGTTTAGCAAGTTCAAAAGGTAATCTTGAAAAAATACCATATCTTGAACCAGACAAAATTTATAATCTCTGGGAGTATTAGTTTTAATGCTTGGTTTTGCTCTTATTGGGATTGCAGGATGTAAAAATGTTAGTAGCACTAATCCTGTTAATGATGATGTAGCAACTCCTTATATCATTACAAATAACTCATCGTATACAGTCACTTTATGGGCTTATAGATATTATGGAATTGGCAATTTGAATGGAATATTGATAGTTCTGGTCTTTTTTACTGAGAAGAAGAACAGAATTCGGTTGATATCTGCACGGCAAGCAGACAAAGACTTGAGAGAGGAATATTATGATTACTTCAAAAAAATTAACGGCTGAAAGATTGGAAGAAATAAAAAATTATCCCATAGTATATGATGAGGATAGTCCGAAACTGACAAAGGAACAAATTGCAAGCCTCAGACCGGCGCATGAAGCATATTGGAATGTAACGCCCGTTAAAAAAACAATTTCCATAAAAATAGATGCGGATATTCTTGCAGTCCTTCAATCTTTAGGAAAAGGCTATCAAACAAGAATCAATAGTATTTTAAGGAAAGCGATTACTACAGGTGATTATTAATCTAACACCCGCTTCAACGCTGACATTGCCTTTGCGGCAATGCAGGTTAAGCGGATGTTAGAGCGACAGGCAAAGCCTGCGATTATATGAAACATAAGATGCTTCATAATATAAAAATAAATAGGAAAAATAAAAATTGTACTCATAGTAGAAAACAGTAAGATTTCATGTTATTCTTATCTAAAAGTAGTTCGAATAGGAGGAATAAAAATGCAAAGCTGTGCCTATTTAGGATGTTCTGGAAAATATTCTGAATTTTCCTTTAATGAGTATTTTATTCGATTTAGAACTTCTTCCCATTTACAAAAATATAGCGAAATTAAATATTGGGATAACGGCTATCTTGTGGTAACCGCTCATTACGATACAGTCGGACCGTTGGAAGAATATATAGATTTAATACCGATGTTAAGAAATTTGTTCATTGAACCTGAAGTATTTTTATCACTTATAAAAGAGGTCAAATTAAAAAATGCTTGATATAAAAGAACTGGCTGATAAAGCTGATGTCATAATCAATGGATATGCTTTTTTTAAGCATGAACTTGGGGTACAAGTTTTAAATCTTAATAATACAGTTCGTGCGGCAGTTTTTTCTAGAGAAAATGAAATGCTTGAAACAACAATGGACGATATTGAAGTTTCCATTGTAAAAGAGTATGTAGAACGCAGTTGGAAATATATGGAGAATGAAATTGCCTAAATATTATGAATTTAAAGTATGCGGGTATTACTTATATTTTAC
>CALINC010000109.1 GCA_938045195.1 uncultured Treponema sp. | reverse complement strand
GCTCTACCCCAATCGGAATTTATTATGCCCCAAACAGGTATTGTTATATTTATCAGGTCAAATCTCGAGTTTTGGTAAAATAGGAGAATCAAGGAGAACCCATCCTTTAATAAAATATTAAGGCAGCTTTACGCCGCTTAAAAAAAGCCTGTTTGACATATACACGTTCTATGTGTATAACATACTTATGATAAAGACTTTTGCGGAGACGGACACTTTTATAATGTAGAAATTGTGGATTACCACTAGGAGAAAACTATGGCAGAGTATATCGAAACACCGACAATGGGTGAAATCTTAAATGAAGAATTCTTGATTCCTCTTGGACTTTCCGCATATAAAGTAGCACAGGAAATTAAGGTTCCTACATTTCGCATTCAGGATATTCTTCATAATCGCAGAAGAATTACGGTAGATACATCTTTACGACTTGCAAAATTCTTTGGAGTTTCAGACGGTTATTTTATGGCTTTGCAGGATGATATTGATATAAGAAATGCAAAGTTAGAGCTTGCTCCACAATTAGAAGAAATAAAAGCCTACGCTTATGCATAATAATATGCTATAACAAGAAATTCAAAGCCGACACGGACTCAAGGTCTGTGCGGTTTAACTCATTGTTAGATGTACAGACCTCCAAGCAGGTCATTTATTTACAATAAAAACGTGCAGGTGTACAAAATCTTGATATTTCAAGCATTCTATAGATTGAAAATGATTCCATAAATAGGTTTCAATATAAAAAATAATATATGGAGAAAAATTCTACTCGCTTTTTCCTTTTTGCATTTTATTTAATTCGGCGATATAATTCAAACCAAAAATCTCAATCTCGTCTAATACTTTTTGAAACTGAGTTCCCAATTTACTCAAAGAGTATTCAACATGAGGGGGGACTTCGGCAAAGACTTTGCGGTCGATTAGTTTATCTTTTTCAAGCTGACGGAGCTGTCTTGTTAAAACAGTTCGAGTTGTTGTAGGCATTAATCTTTCGAGTTCATTAAACCTTTTTGTGCCCGTACTCAGATGATATAAAATTATAATCGCCCATTTCCCTTGCAATACTCTTTGAGTAGTAGCGAAGGGACACTTATCATAAATCGACATTATAAGAACCCTCTTAAGTATTATTTTTGATACTATGTATTATAAATGTTCGTACTTACAAAATCAAGACTAAAGACTATAATGACACTTAAAGAAGTGAGAACCACTTCTAAATATTTACTGGAGGAATGTTATGAAACATGAAGTAATGAAGGTCTTTGCGGCTTATCGAGATGCATTGGAAAAGGGCGATTTTGCGGGAGCCTTTGCAACAATGTCCGACACTGTTGTATGGCACATGGGAGGCGAAAGTTCGCTTTCAGGTACGATCACAGGGAAACAAGCATTGGGAGAGCGTTTAGGAGAATTCGCAAAAAGGAGCGGCGGCACATTTAAAGTTATTACCAATTGGGCTGCGAGCAACGAGTGTTTTGTTGCTGCAAGTGTTGTTTCCGTAGCGGAGAAAGGAGCTGATAAGCTCAATGATCCGGGAATTGATCTATTCAAAATAGAAAATGGCAAGATACAAGAAGTATGGACTTTTGCTGAGCAACAATCGGCAGAAGATATATTTTGGGACAAAGGATAGAATTTTTATGTGTTATAGATTATCATAGGAAAATAAATAAAAGACATCTAACACCCGTTTCAACGCCGACAAATTGGGCAAGCCCGTTTGCAGGTTAAGCGGATGTTAGATGGATGTCCCCACTGGGGCGAAGGGAGAAAGGATGAAAAAAAGATTATTGGTAGTGATAATGTATTCATTTGTTTTGTTTTCAATAGCTGCTCAATCTACTAAAGATTATACTATTTTTTTAAATATTGTAAAAAAAGAATTAAAAGAAATCCATATACAAAATTATGAAGAACACTTCAATGAACAGTATTTTATTATCAAAGAAAAGAATGATTATTTTGATGTTGATACAGAAGTCGGATTGACAAATTTATATAATATCTGTGTACAAAATGATAAATCACAATGGGAAAGTATCATTAAAGACCATTTTTCTCAAGTCAAAAACGGAAGGACAGAAGAAAAAGAAATTCTTCCTAAATTAGAAAAAATAGAAACGGGTAAAGAATATCTGAAAATTCGCCTATATCCGATTGATTATAAAAAACAGATTTCAAAATCTTCAATAACAGATTGCTCGATGGACGACTATATCGGTGTTGTTGTTATAGATTTTCCCAGTGCAGTAAAAGCCTTGTCAAATGAATATGTAAAAAAATGGTCAATCACTGAAAAAGAAATCTTAAAAATTGCAAAAGAAAATACACTTAAAAACAATACTGAAAAATTTGAAGTATATAAAATATCAGATACTTTTTCGGTCTCTATAATGCTTTCCAATACAAATATTTTTATTACTTCTTCTATTTATGATTTAAATAAAAAATATAAGGATCTTTCCGAATATGGTGCCTTTGTAGCTATTCCAAACAGATATGGAATAATTCTAAAAAATATAAATAAAGAAACTTTGAATAATGATATTGTACAACTGATTGGATTAGTAAATTATATGTATCAACAAGGTCCGGGAAGCATTACAGATACAATATATTGGTTTGATGGTAAACAATTCTACAAAGTTATCCATAATGCTTCAAAAGGAATGATAACACTTCCTGATAAATTAGTGCAAAAATTGAAATAAAACCACATAACACCGTTTTCAAAGCCGACAACGGGACAAGCCCATTGCGGTTTAAAACAATGTTAGACAGACAGTTGCTATATGCAACTGCTTAACATCTCTTCGACCGTACAAGTAACAGTAGAAAGAGGAGTATACAGATGAAAAAAGATACTGTTTCGTCATTCACAAATGCGGCGCGGTTGAGTTTGACCTTTAAAATCGGCGGAATTTTTTTGTGTTCGTTCGTAGTTTTTATTACAGTCATTTTGCCGTTAAGTGTTTATACCGTTGATTCTACTGCCCACACGGCGGTTCATAATATAGTAACAAAGCAGCTTCAATCATCTCTCAATATGGGGGCGGAATATCTTCATACTTTATACGGAGATTTAAAAGCGGTAAATGGCGTTTTATATGGCAGTGAAAAACCCGTTGATCCGAGTGCGGTCGACACGCTGGCACAAAAGCTCGGAATTGAAGTTACTATTTTTGCCGCCGAAAACGGTGAATTTAAACGGATTATGACAACAATAAAAAATAGTGATGGAAGCACAGCCGTAGGTTCTTATTTGGAAAAAGGGGCTGCCTATGATGCCGTTTCGTCTAAAAACTCTTATGCCGGACGAACTAAAATATTAGGTAAGAACTTTATGTCGGCGTATGTACCGATAATTATAAATGGTGTTGTCGATCATGTTGTCTTTACCGGTGCTCAGGTTGATGATATAGAAGAAATGATAAAAAGCGGAATAAAAAAATCCGTTTTTTATATCATTTCAATTTCGCTATCCATTTTGCTTTTTGTTGTTATTATCAGCATTTTCATTGTTAAAAAAATAATTATAAAACCTATATCGAAAACGATTACCGTATTTCAAGAGGTTGGAAACGGTGATTTGACGGTTAATGTACCTTTAATCGGTAATGATGAACTTACCGATATGTCGGGATATTTTAATCAAACAATTGCAAAGATGAGAGATTCGTTGACATCAATTCATAACGGAGCAACTGAAATGCAAGCGGTCGGTATTCAACTTGCAAACAATATGACCGAAACAGCAAGTGCTGTACAGCAAATAAGCACTAACATTGACGGGGTAAAACAGCAGGCAATGACGCAGGCTGCAAGTGTCAGCGAAACCGCCGCTACAGTGGAAGAAATTATGCGTACTATCAAACAGCTGAATAGTGGCATTGAAGTCCAATCAAGCAGTGTTGCACTGTCTTCAAGTGCAATCGAACAAATGGTCGCAAATATTGCGTCAATAACGCAGACTCTGGATAAAACAAATGGGGTAATTAAAACGCTTGCAAGCGCCACTGCAGACGGCAAAGAAACGGTGTCTGGTGCAAACACGGTAACACAGAAGATCGCAGAAGAATCAGGCGGATTACTTGAAGCAAGTAATGTTATTCAACACATTGCAAGTCAAACGAATCTCTTGGCAATGAATGCCGCTATCGAAGCAGCTCATGCAGGTGAGGCAGGTAAGGGCTTCGCTGTCGTTGCTGATGAAATTAGAAAGCTTGCCGAAGAATCGAGTATGCAAGGAAAAAACATCACTACAACATTAAAATCATTAAGCAGTGAAATTCAGGCATTAAGAAATTCTGCGCAAACAGCGGAAGAAAAATTCAATATTATTTTTAACTTATCGGAACAAGTAAATGAGATGAGCCATCGACTGATGGAAGCTATGAGTGAACAAGAAAAAGGCAGCAAAGAGGTGCTTATTGCGATTAAGGATATCAATGCGGTAACGGCAGAAGTACAAGCCGGTTCTGAAGAAATGCTTAAAGGTGGGGAAGGCGTTGCTCAAGAAATGCTCAAGCTGGACGAACTTACCCACATTATTTCCGGCAGTATGAATGAAATGGCTTCCGGCGCCGTACAAATAAGTAACGCTGTCCTAGATGTCAACGAGATAACGCAAAAGAATAAGGCGAGCATTGAGCATCTGACAAGAGAAGTAAATAAGTTCAAAGTATAGGTGGTGTCTAACACCCGCTTCAACCTGACATTGCCTTTGAGGCAATGCAGGTTAAGCGTTAGTTAGGTGGACGTCTTCGACGCAAGGAGAAAAAAATGAAAATAATCACATGGAATATGCATTATTGTAATTATCATGCATTTCAGTCAAAAGAATTGCATGAATATCATTACCTCAATCATCTCTCTGCATGGGAATTTATGATTAAAAAAGTACAACCGGATATTGCACTTTTACAAGAGGTTAATCCAGTTAGAAAGTATTCTGATAATTTAATTTATCAAAAAAGTCATACAAGTGAAGATGAACAGATTTTTCAGTGGGGAACTGGTATATATATTAGTCAACAAATAAAGGATACGTACAAAATCATTGATCTGACAGAAGAATTCTTTCCTCGCAATTCTAAATATGATGGTAAATCTGTACTTATTAAAATGACTACCAGTGATAAAAAAGATTTATTCATTTTAAGTCTGCATACTGATACCAAAGATTATTCAAATGAAAGCAAAGATATAACTGTTGATCATCTTAACTATATTTTTAGAGATGAAATAATTCAAAAAATAGGCACTAATTATATTGTTGGAGGTGATTTTAATATAGATGAAAAAATGTATAACGGTAAATATGATGGTATTTTTAAGAATTTATATGATAAAGGATTTATATCCGTAGTAGATAAGCCGATGCAAACGTTTTATGGTGATAATTGTGGAAATCAAAGTTATTTTATGGATGATTATATTTTTATAAATAATTCAATGATAAACTATAATAAAAAATCATTTATCTGGAATTACGGATTAGTAAAAAGCTATAGTGACCATACAATTGTTGAAACAAATATATTTTAGAAGTAAGCATCTAACACCCGCTTCAACCTGACATTGCGGACAAGCCGCAAATGCAGGTTA
>CALINC010000108.1 GCA_938045195.1 uncultured Treponema sp. | reverse complement strand
CTTTTAAGATGCCTTTTTCTATGCATATCTTTACCGCATTGGTAAAGCCGTTTTCCGGATCGAGTTGGGTTTGCTTTCTTACCTCTTCTACAAAAAGGCTATATTCTTCAAGCGGTTTGCAGGCTGCTAAAACTTTGTTTGCTTTATCCGTGTTAATATTAAGCACTTGCACCTTCAATTCCAACGGCACTTGTTCAGGTTTTGTGATGAATGCATCAGATAACTTTAGAACTGTAGTTTCCGGGTAGTCTTCCTTGCCGTTATAGAAAACATAGAATTCAGGCGTGGGGATTTTTGACAGCTTTCTTAAATATCTGTCGGTCGGTGCTTGCAGTTTTTCGTATAGCCTTGCTATATATTCTAAAAAACGCAAAGGCATATTTTCGTTTATAGTGGATTGATGTTCTGCCAACACTATGATTTTACCATCTACAAGGCAGGAAACATCATTGATTATGTTCATGTACATAACGTTTTCAAGTCTTATATTTTCAACCGGAGACGAAAGCGGAAGGTGTGTACCGTGCAAAGCGTTGTAAAGAGATAAGAAATTTTCTTTCGCTTTTTCGTCTTCGCTGAATAAATCTACAAAAACCGAATCTTTGTATTTTCTGTTTGAAGTACTCATAGCTGTTTCCTCACTTATTGTATTATAGCACAGTTACAACAATTTTGTAAGAGAGTATTTTTTATTTAACCTCACGCCAAACATTGAGCTTCGGCACAAGTTCGCAAAGGTGTTTTAAGAGAGGTTTTGTAAGACATTCTTTTATAATCCTTTGCGTTCTCTGCGCCCGTTGCGGTTTTATTAACAGGTGTAATATAAAAAAAGGCCAAAGACAGAAAGTCGGTATTTTACTGACGGGCTGTCTTTGGGCATAATTTGAGTAATTGGTCTTTACTGCGACGCTGTGAATTTTGCCCGATACGATGTTTTATGTCAAGAGCTTTTGCAAAACTTTTTACACTTTTTTTGTGAGAATGATTGTAACTGCTGTCGGAGCGTTTGTCTTTCATTACGGTACCAGTATAGCATGTTTCCACACAAATATCAACCGTTTGAATGGTTCAAAATCAATTTAAAATAACCGATAACACAAGGGCAGAATGAACTGTCGGCTGTCCCCAAATGGGACAGCCTTTTAATTCGGTAAATAAATTCATCTATAGATATTTTTTTCATTCGCCCGCCTCGATAAGCTCATGTTCTACCCATTTTCCGGAGTTCAGAGCTTCAATTCCGCGGCGTAAGTGAGCCATGTTACTTTCACTGTAGAATAGATCTGTTGATATTTCAAACGGTATTTTTTGTTTCCTAACCGCCGCTTTTGCAAACACGCAAAATGCTGTTGTCATTGTCATTCCAATATCGGAACAAAAAGCTTCAAACTGGTTTTTTAAGTCCTCATCTATACGGATATTTATGTTTGTCTGTGCCATAGTAGTAACTTTTTTTTGTATATTATAAATAAATATATTGGCAATGTCAACTTTTTACGGTTCACAATCAGCTGTCTATACATTGATCCGATAACTTACTATGACAGTACCTGCATAAGATAGCAACTTTCTGTATTTTCTCACCGCAATAAGGGCAGAGTTTCATCTCCTATTTATACAAATAATAAATAGTAGTTTTATACTGTTTTTTATTTGTAAGATACTCATTTATTACAACATAGTGATAATTTGAATTATCCGTAACCAGTGCAACACTTATATCACAGCCCCGCTGTTTCATTAAAGCTCTAACGGAATTTGCCAAGTCAGTATTGGAGTTATAAACTTCTATATTATCGAAATCAATAACATAGCCAAGCCGCTCTACCCAATTCGGAATAACTCTATCATATATGTCTGAAACATTGCCATTGTAATATGTTATTGTATCATAAAGCCAGTAATGAATCTTACGCCCTGAAACAAGAGCATAGCCGTCCTGCTCCCTATGGGAATCGGCAAAACTACTATTATTATCACAATCGGACTTTGAACCGAAGAAACTTCTGCCGTTTAAAGTTACGGGTTTGGTGTACTCCCAATAGTACATAGGCGCGGTTCCATCTTCTTGTGCAAAACACAATAAACCGATTAGGCAAAACGCTAAAAGTAAGATGCTTTTTTTCATAATTAAAATCTCCTTATCTTTATAGTTTTATGGCAGGTACGGACTGGCATAGGCATCTTTGCTTGTAACAAGCCCTCCATCAAAAGGATTATGTTTAGCTCCCTTACCCTTAAAACAATACTCAAATATTTGTCCGTTTTCATATCTTATGTTCGTACAATAGCTGCCTCCATAATTCTTTGTCCATTCTGCAAAAAAGTTGTCTTGTGCAGCATCGCCTCCTAAACCGTGAACGGCTCTGAATTCTCTTGTCAAATTGTTTCAAGCACTTTTTACATTTTTTTTGTGAGAATGATTGTAACTGCTATCGGTGCGTTTGTCTATCATAATCGTACAGTATAGCATGTTTCCGCACAAATATCCCCCTGTCAATATAAAATCTTATATGACCTGACAAAAAGTATTGACAAAATATTTTGAATATGTATGCTGCTGCAGTAATGCTATTGAAATAAAATAAATGTATATTATAAAATCATTGCATCAAATAAAATACAGAATATCAATTCATTAATTCGATTTGCTCAATCGGAAAAAACGCATATGTTTATTCTGATTTTATTCCAACGCTCGACAAGGATATGCTTCCTACATATTTGCAATTTTCTGCCGATAAAATTAACTATATACAAAAAAAACTAAAAGAAAAACATACAAATCAAAAAAGAAATACTGAAAAATGTACAATATATAAAACAGGAATAGTGATTCAGCCGGATGGTAAATTGAGACCTTGTATTCCATTTACAAAAAATACAAACTTAAGTATTTTTACTGATGATTACAATACAGTTTTAAACGAATCCAAATTACTGCACAATAAATATTATATTTTTGACAAAGACTGTAAGCATTGTAAGGAGATGAAAAATTGTGCTTGTCCGATTATTATTTCTTTGTTTGGAAAAAATAAAAACATAAAATGTAAAAATACCAAACAAAATAAAATGTTTAGACATAACCTTAATTTGTGTGAGGACTTATGAACCGTATTATTAAAATACTTGGAAAAAAAATTTTACTGTATACAAGTAGTAGTTTTTTTATTTTTGTCAATTTTACTTCTACTCACATTTTTACAGACAGAAATGTTAAAACGAATAATTGATTTCTACTTTGCAAGTAAACTTCAGTTTACATGGACTCCTATTATACAGTATGGAATTATACTTGCTGCATTTTTTATTTTTAACGCACTAGATATTTTTGTTACAAAAAAATTAACCACTATGGTTTATGAAAATATATCGCTAAAAGTATTTACACAATTTTTAAAATCGCAGTGGTAGTGTATTCTTTGATTAATGATTTAGTTACAAAAGAAAGTAAAACTGTAATTATGATTTCGCATAACGCTGAAGTGAAAAACTATTTTGACAAAAGTATTTTGAATATCCTTGAGTTGTGATAGCTTTTAATTACTTGTTAGTAGATCTCTCAAAGTTACTGGAAATGTACGCTATGCCCGTGTTCTATTTTCAACATGACAAATAATAAATAGAAGAGCCATTTTATTCGTGCGGGAAAAGCTGACTTTCTCCGCACAAATAAAATGTTTTAAAACTTTTGCATTATGCGCACAAAAAAATTAAGTGTCTGTTTAAATTCCTCAAGCCTTATTCTTTCGTCATTTCCGTGAATAAGAGAACGTTCTTCTTTTGTTAAGTGCATTGCAGAAAATCTATAAACCTTATCCGATATTTTGGAATAGTGGCGAGAATCTGAACACGCCATCATTAAATACGGAGTTACAACCGCATCTTCCCAAGTTTGATTGATTGCGTCAGTGAGCATCTCATATTCGGGACAATTCGTTTTTGAATACCTGCTGGGAGGCTCGTCATATATAACATCTATTTTTATTTTCTTATTTTTTATAATAGTTTTAAAATGCTCAATAATTTTTTCGTGTCCGTCTTCTGCCAAATAGCGGATATTCATTCCAACGGATGCTTTCGGCGGAATGACATTAAACGCAGCAGACCCTTCCATTTTTGTTACGGCAACTGTTGTGCGAAGCATGGCATTCAATTCGCCTCCTGTTTTTTTTGTGAGCATATTAAAAAGAGGATAAAATAATCTTATATTTGCAAAAATCAGTTTCATTGTAAATTTGGCGTATCTACCCAGCGTATTAAACATTAACGAAACCGGCGGTGTAACATGCATCGGGAACGGATTATTTTCAATGGCGCAAACAGCTTTTGAAAGTTCTCCTGCGATAGTATGACGCGGCGGAGCAGAAGCATGCCCGCCCGGACTTTCCATTGAAAGGCTAATATCCATTTGTCCTTTTTCACCGATACCGATTACGGCAAATCTCTTATGTATACCCGGAAAAATTCCTTCAACAACAGCTCCGCCTTCATCCAAAACAAATTCAACGCGGATGTTTTGCTGTTTTAAATATTCTACAATGGCAGGACAACTGGGTCCGTGCGGTTCTTCATCTCCCGAAAACGAAAGATATATATCATGTTTCGGAACAAATCCGTTTGCAAGTAAATATTCCGCAGCTTCCATAACACCGCATAATGTACCTTTTGTGTCAAGCGTACCCCGTCCCCATAAAACATTATCAATGATTTCTCCGCAAAATGGTTCACAGCTCCAGCTTTCACGGTTTACGGGAACCACATCATAATGTGCCATAAATACTGATGCCTTGTCGGAACTTTTCCCTTTCCAATAATATAAAAGCCCTTTTGCACCTAAAAGTT
The DNA here is from genome assembly GCA_938045195.1 of uncultured Treponema sp. Lineage (GTDB taxonomy): Bacteria > Spirochaetota > Spirochaetia > Treponematales > Treponemataceae > Treponema_B. Next base: position 18,257 of record CALINC010000108.1, on the reverse strand, counting down.
TACGCGGGCAGTTTTTTGTTACTAAAGGATATTCAGACAAAAGATAATCTTGAAATTTTTTAAACGGTGCAGGATCTTCAAGACTAATATCTTGATGAGAAACGGTTGGAATTTTTATCATTCCTGCAAAGCGTTGCACGGCTTTATCAAAATCAATAGCAGCATTTTCAATTTTTATTTCACCCCTTTCTTTAGGGCGGAACAACAATGCTCTTACCACCAATATGAGCGGAATTAAAAGTAAGACATATAATACATACATTTTTTTTCTCTCCTTATTTTATATTTTGCCGCGTTTATACAAAATACGTGCAAAAACTATTGCAATACCGGCACCTAGGGGAATTAAGATACTGATTGCACTACCTAATCCCGGTTTTATTAAAAATAGAATCAACATAAAAATAAACGGAGCAATGGCAAGTTTCGGATTTTTTGCAACAAAGACAACTCCCAATCCGCCGAAAAGTGCCGGAAGGATATTTTTGAATGCCGGTGCCAAAACGGGCGATTCCAAAATGGGAGTTAGCTGCGTTAAAAGGAGCATTCCAAAAACTAAAATGAGCGTCGTTGTAATTGAAGAAGCCGCGATTGCGATTGTGCTTACCACATCGCCCTCTTCAGTATTTGCTTCAACCTTTGCTGCTTCCAGTGCCAAAACACCGCACGGTACTTTAAGATTTGTAAGATTTCCGGTTACAAAACCGACGTATGTTCCTCCCGCTCCGAGCATGGGTGCAAAAGTAAAGGCTTCAATAATACCGACCGGCCAGAAAATCGGGACAATTCCCAAAAGCCCTTTTATAACTTGCATAAAACCAGGCCATGCATGAAAATAGATACAAACCCCTAGAGGATATAACAAAAACATAATAATTGCAATAACAAGAGAAGTCCTGCCGCATCGGTGGACACTTTTTTCATATTCGCTAAATTCAAGATACATAATTTTCTCCTGTTTATCCGGCTATTATCATTGTCAGCGGAATTGAAAATGCCATTCCGCCCAATAAACTAATCGGCATCGAATAACTTTCAAGCCTTTTCATTCCCGTTTTCTTTACGGCAATTCCGCATAGTGCCATTAAAAATGCCGAGAAAAACATCACAAAAACGGGAATCCAGCCTGTAAGTCCAATCCGTATCTCCGAAAAAATCATTCCTAAAAAAGCCGAAATCATTCCCATAAAAAGAGCGTCGATAATAATTTTTGTCCAGCGGGCATCTTTGCTTTTCATCTTGATAAGATTTTTTTGCATTTTCGGCAAAAATAATGCAACGACTACTATACCTGAAATTATACCGATTGCCATAACCCAAGCGATAGCGGTATAAGCCTCCGGTGCTGCAATAGGACTATCAATCGGAATATGCACTACTGATGCCGCCGTACTTGCAGCGGTTAATTCATACGTCAAAGCTCCTAATACCGAAAGCCTTAGCCATGGCAGCGGTAATCCTAAAAATTTTGATAAACTAATCATTCCGATTATAATTGAAATGGCGGGAGCAATACTGAAAATTGCAGAGCTTGAAATAATTTGCCGTATTGTTTTTGCGGCGATATTAAGTTCCTTTGCCCGCCTTACCGCTTTCAGCAAAAAAAAGATCGATTGCAGCAAAACGAACAGAATGACAATTCCTGCAAAACCGAATAAAATCGGTGCATTTACATCGAACATTATAGCCTCCAAATATTTAAAAAGATAACTTTTATTGTAATTAAAAAGCTTTTTTTTGTACAGTGCAGTAAATTTTATTCGTGCGGAGGGTTTAATACCCTGTTGCTGCGCAACGTACGCTCTGCGTCGGGGTTGTTGATTATACTTGGGTTAGATTTTTACGTGATGAACCGCTTTTTTTCGGTTAGATTGACAGAACCAAAGCGAAACCTGTCAATGCGAAATCTTGAAAATTTATTGCAATTGTGTTATAGTGCAAACTATGAAAACAAAAAATGTCTCCGTTAAACGGATATTTCTTTTAGCTCTTATTATTGTATCGGTGTTTGTATTTGTTCTGGCTTGTAAAAAGGGCGGAACTTTTAAGAATAATGCTATGGATGATATTGAAAGCATTAGTTATTCCGTATTAAAACGGCTGGAACCTATAAACATCATCTTTAAAGAAGATATTAAACATATTGAAAATCTTGAAGCGGCTTGTAAGCTCAACCCTCCGGTAAAGGGTGAATGGAAAGCAGCAGGGGCAAAGCAGATTACTTTTACTCCCTCAGAACCGTATAATTTTAAAGAAAGTCTGACGCTTAATTTGGATGTCGGGCTTTTAATCGAAAATAAAGCAAAAACAAAGGAGCTTACTAATATATTTACGATTGCGGCACCGGAATTCTTCATTAGCTCGGCAGATTTAATTCCGGATGAAACGGACGAGACTGCGTTTAATTTTGAGGCATTGTGCGAAACGGATATTCCCGTTGAGATTAAGACTATTCAAGCTATGCTTTCCGCATCGCTTGAAAACGGTTCTACAAAAGATAAACAGACTGTAAAAGTTAGTCAAGGTTCTTCTGCAAATACGTATAGAATTGAAATAAAAAAGATAGCACGCAAAAAAACGGCATCTAATTTGGTCTTAACATGGGACTTAAAAGCATTGGGTTCGGACGGCAGCGGCGAACAAACTTTTACGGTAGCAGCCGAATCGGCTTTTCAAGTTACTTCAATCGTGCAAGAAAGCGGCAGCGAAATTTGTATAAACTTTTCCTCGCAACTTGATGCTTCACAGGATGTACGCGGGTTTATTGAAGTTACCAGTTCGGACTCGTATACATATTGGACGAATATAGTGGGCTATAAGATAAAAATTTTTGTTAAAAATATGGTATGGCCTGATGATGCAAAAGTCTATGTTCATCCCGGCATTAAAAATGCAAAAGGAAAAAAACTTGAAACAAAGGCGGAATTTGCCGTAACCGTTGCTTGGGAAAAACCCGCTGTATTTTTTACGGCTGCGGGCAATATTGTGCCGTCAAAAAATGAAGCCCGCGTATTGGTTTCTACAAAAAATATCAGCGGTCTTATGCTTGAGGCTTTCCAAATTTACGGTCATAATATGCTGCAATTTTTTCAAGTGAACAGTACCCTTGCATATTCCAATTATTTAAGACGGGTAGGCGAGCCGGTTTGGCGTCAATCTTTCGATTTGGAATGGAATGACGGTATGAAAAACCGCTTTGTAACCAATTCTCTTGATATTTCAAATCTTATCAAAAAATTTCCCGGCGGTATGTTTGAACTGCGCGTCAGTTTTACGAAAAAACATTCCCGCTATGAAGCTCCTGCAAATGCGGAAGATTTTTCTTCGCTTCCGTTTCCTGCCGATATAACCGAACTTGAAAATTTTACGGATATTGAAACGGCTTATTGGAAAACGGCGGATATACCGGAAGAAGCCCGCTATAAATTTTGGTCTAACCGAAATAATCCTATGCATCCTGCGTTTTATTTACCGTCGTACAGCGATAACTGCATTGCAAAGAAGAATATTCTTGTTTCAAATATAGGTCTTTCCGTAAAAAAAGACAGAGACAATAAGCTCTATGTTGCCGCAGCCGATTTAATTTCTGCAGAAGCAATGAGCGGCGTAAACATTACCCTTTTCAGCTATGCACAAAAAGAAATCGGTTCCGGTAAGACCGATTCGGACGGACTTTTAATGCTGCCTAACGAAAAAGACGCATATTTTCTACAAGCCGAAAAAAATGGAGAATTCAGTTGGATTGTTTTGGGCGGAAGTACGCTTTCAGTAAGTCATTTTGACATAGACGGTGAAAGGTCTAAAAAAGGTATAAAAGGTTTTATCTATGGAGAGCGCGGCGTTTGGAGACCGGGCGATGATATTCATCTTGTATTTATTCTTCAAGATTTGGAAAAGAATTTGCCGGCAGATTTTCCGGTAACCTTTACACTTGAAGACCCGCTCGGAAAAAAGACAGACTATAAGGCTTTTACCTCATCGGTAGGCGGTTTTTATAAGATAAATACGCGAACCAATGAAAGCGATAAAACAGGAACATGGACTGCCCGCGTAACAGCAGGCGGCAGAACATGGACAAAGAACGTAAAAGTGGAAGCTATTGTACCGAACCGTCTTTTTATAAATGTGCAGCCGGAAACCTCTTATCTCTCTGCCGGCAACAACAGCATTGATTTGAGCGGTGAGTGGCTTCATGGAGCTAAGGCTTCGATGTTAAAGGCAGAACTTTCCGCCCGATACTTTCTCAACCGTACGCCGTTTGAAAAATACAAAGATTATAATTTTATCAATCCCGAAGTTCAGGTTAAGTCCGGTATGGACAAGGTTTGGACAGGTTCTCTTGATGAAGACGGAAAGGCTTCCGTAAACGTAAATCTTTCTTCAGGAGATAAGGCACCTGGAAAATTAAAAGCCGTTTTTGAAGCGAGAATTTACGAACCCTCCGGCGCCTTCTCTATAGAAAACAAATCTTTCGATTATTCCCCATATTCCAGTTATGCCGGTATGCAGATTCCGAAAAGCGACGACAAATATAGGGATATGCTTTTTACAAACCGTGAACAAAATTTGAAATTTGCAGTTGTAGATCCGGATGGGAATCCCGTAAAAGGAAGAAGTCCGCTTACCGTAAAACTATATAAACTTGAATGGTATTGGTGGTGGGAAACCGATGAAGAAAGCGTAAACTATACTACCGCCCAAAATACGCGTCTTATAAAAAGCTGGGATATCATAGCCGAAAACGGAAAGGCTTCTCTTAATATTAAGGTTGATGACGGAAATTGGGGCAGATACTTAATTTCTGTTGCCGATAATTCAAGCAAACACAGTTCCGCCCAAATTGTATACTTTGATTGGGAGGGCTGGGCAAGCCGAAAGACCGATATTGATGACAGTGCTTCAATGTTAATGCTTACGGCTGATAAGACGAAATATTCGGTAGGCGAAACGGCTCAAATTACTTTCCCCGGCTATGAGGGTGCAAAAGTTTTGGTTACGGTAGAAAAAAACGGCAAGATAATTAAGCAGGAATGGGTTAAGGCAACCGGAACGATTTCTTCATATAAGGTTAAACTCGACGCTTCGATGACTCCGAATATTTATGTTCACATAAGTTTAATACAAGAACATGGGCAGACAAAAAACAGCCGTCCTATCCGTTTATATGGTATTGCACCCATTATGGTAGAGGACGCAAATACAAGGCTTAAACCTATTGTAAAAGTTGCCGGCTCCTTTGAACCGAATACCAAGTCGTCATTTACGATAAGCGAAGAAAACGGAAAACCAATGACCTGTACAATCGCCGTTGTTGACGAGGGCTTACTCGGTCTTACGGCTTTTGCTGCGCAAGACCCATGGAATTCTTTTTATAAAAAAGAATCTTCGCAGCTTTCTTCGTGGGATATTTACGATTCGGTAATCGGCGCATATTCCGGCAAGATTGAAACGCTTCTTTCGGTCGGCGGCGGCGGTTTTATTGACAGACAAGGCGGAAAAAACGCCGAACGGTTTAAACCGGTTGTTTTTTTCTTCGGCCCGTATGAGATTAAAGCAAAAGAAAAAAAGCAAATTGAATTTGAAATGCCGCAATATATAGGTGCTGTGAGAATTATGGCTGTTGCCGGAAAAGACGGCGCGTACGGTATGTGCGAGCAAAGCGTAAAAGTAAAAAGCGATTTTATCGTAATGCCGACTCTCCCCAGAACCTTGGGTGTAGACGAAACTATGCAAATACCGGTAACCGTATTTAACGGAACGGCAAATGAAAAAAACGCAAAAATTGTTTTAAAAGCGGAAGGCTCCGTGCAGTTTTCGGAAACGAAGAATGTAACAGTAAAAGCCGGTGGAGATGCGACGGTATTTTTTAACGTACATACGGGCAAAACCGGTAAAGCGGAATTTTTTGCGGAAGCATCGGCAGCCGGAGTAAAAACCGCGAAAGCTCAAACGGAAATAGATGTCCTTTCAAGAGGAACTCCGTATTCTGAGATTGAAGTTGTCAATATCCGGAATGGAAAAAATTGGTTAAAGAATGTGAGTTTAAAAGGTGAACCCGGAACAAAAAAACTCACGGTAGAGATTTCACAAATGCCTCCGCTTGGACTTGAAAAGCGTCTTTCATATTTAATTGATTATCCCTACGGCTGTGTTGAACAAATTACTTCACAGGCATTCCCGCAGCTATATCTTCCATCAATGGCAACCTTAGATGCAGATAAAATCGAACAGGTTAAACTGCATGTAAATTCGGTATTGGAGAGATACCAAAATTATCAACTCCGCTCCGGCGGCTTTTCGTATTGGCCCAATGGCGGGAATGAGAGTACTTGGGCTTCAAACTATGCAGGGCATTTTATGACGGAAGCAAAAAAAGCAGGTTATTCCATTAATGAGAGCGTATACAATGCATGGCTTTCACGTCAAGTTGAACTTGCAAAAACATGGGCTTCTTCTTTTGTAGAAGACGCAGAAAATCAGGCATATAGATTATTTACGCTCGCCCTTGCAGGTTCGCCGGATATAGGTGCAATGAACCGCTTAAAAAATATGGAGAATTCGATAAATTCCGTTTCAAAAGCTATGCTTGCCGCTTCTTATGCGCTTGCTGGGCATGAGCGGACGGCTAAAATCCTATTGGAAAAGGTTTATGAGCCTACTTCTTCTTACCGGTATTCCGGCAGAAACTACTCATCGAATATACGTGATACCGCCCTAATTTTATCGGCATATACGGTTACAGGCGATGCGGCACGAACTGCAAACCTTATTCAAAAACTCGCAAAGATTTCTGCAAGCGGTGAGTGGCTTTCAACTCAAGAGACTGCTTGGATATTATTGTCGCTTGCTCCATATTATAAATTCGATTCTTCTAAGCCGGTACGTTATGAAATTATAAGCGGAACGAATACAATCCGCGATATGCTGAAAGGGAATTCCCGCATTCTTGAAATTCCTATTGCTGCGGAAACTTCAGCAAAACTCGAAATTAAAAATACCGGTGATACCCCGCTTTATGCTGCAGTAACGGTTTCCGGCAGATTAGCGCCCGGCGATGAAACTTCCGTATCTTCCAACCTTGTCCTAAATGCTTATTTTACAGAGGAAGAAGGAACAAGCATTCGTCCCGAAGACTTAAAAATGGGTGAACGGTTTAAACTCCGCATAAAAGTTAAGAACAACTCAAATGCGGCGGTGGATAATATAGCTCTTTCGCTTCCGATTCCTACCGGCTGGGAAATATCGAATGAACGGCTGGCTGAAAATACTTCCGATGGTGATAATGAAAACCTTAGTACAAAACGCTTATTTGACTATCAAGATTTACGGGATACTCATATATTTACACACTTTAATTTAAGGGAATATGAAGAGAAAACCTTTGATTTTGCCGGAACGGTAACCTATGGAGGGAGTTATTATATTCCTGCAATATATGCGGAAGCTATGTATGATAATGCGTATAAAGCAGTTCTTTCAGGAATGAGAGTAAAAGCGGAGCAGTAAAACGCGTACTTGCAATAGCGTGCAGGAAAGCGGTAAAGGACAGCACTGCACGCTGTTTTTTATAAAAACACGGTGAAAGTTTATAGGCTTTAACAAGCGGCAAATTCGCCCGTTTCGCTATTTCTGTCTTGGATAAGAATATTTGAAACAGTATTGTTTTTCCTATCTTCAAGCCCTTTTACAAAAAAAGGATATATTTTTGCCTCTTTTTTAGGATTACGGTTAAAAAGTAAAATAACTGCGTCGTTTTTAAATTCATTCATCATAAAAAAATCACCGTCGCTATCGCCTGCAACCAAAATAGGAGGTTTGCCTCCGTGTTTCGGCATCATTAGTTTTTTTATTGCTTCGGCTTTTCCCGCAGCTCTTGTAGGCGGTATTGATGCATCATTTTCATAGGTAATTTTTCCGTCAGTTCCGAAAAGCCGCCGTCTGCCGAAAACATTTTCGGGTTTTACGGCATAACCGTATTTTATATTACTTGCAAAAACCCTGACATTATCTTCCTGCGATGCCGAACAAATATAGGGCGTAATTCCGTATTCGGTTAAAACGGTAATAAGATTTTGCATTTCGGCTTGCAGCCGTATTCCTTTACGGTAAGAGGCTTCTACAACACCCGCATCGCCGGGAAGATACTCGCTTGAGGTTATCGTATACTCTTGTATCGTGTCGGTAAGGCTTTCATCAATCGCCTTTTCCGTTATAGCGTGCAATTCTTCTACGGTCATACCGGTGCTTACCAGTTGGCAAATATCGGTGTGGCAAACACTAAAGGCTGCATTCATAAGTGCTATCATCTTTGCTTTAAAGTCTTTATATTCTTCTGTGGCAATAATTTCATCAAGCGTCAGAGTACCGTTCATACCATTGAAAGCATGATATATAAATTCATAGCGTTTATCCAAGTCAGCTGAAAGTTCTGCTGCCGTTAATTGCCGTCCGGCACTATTAAAACAATGTTTTAAAGGTACATCTTGAGGAATATCTGCCCGTATTGTTTTTGAAAAATGTTCCGGCGTTAATTTAAAATAAAGATGTTCAAGCTGATATATCAGCAAATTATCCTGTGTATCATAAAAAATGCAGGTAAAGTCCCAATCAAAAACCGCGTAATTATCCAAAAAAGCTTTTTCTCGGATGAGTTTTTCGAGCCGCAGTCTGTTTTGAGGGTTCCACTTTCCCTCTTTTAAAATAGAATTTATAGGTTCAATCATATTAGTTTCCTTAAATGTATATATAAATTTGTAAAACCGTTCACTTAAAGCCGTTCAACGGAACCGTTTTTATCGGCTATAAAAATAAGCGGTTTCTTTTTTGTAAAAAGACCGTTTTCGACAACTCCGGGTATGAGGTTTAAGTTATTTTCAAGCTGCTCGGGATTAACCGCAGAGGCAGCATCCCATGTTACGTCCAAAATAAAATTTCCTTTATCGGTTACCACCGGTCCCATTTTTTTTACACCCTCACGTAAAATAGCCCGCATTCCCTCTTTTTCAAGCTGATGAGTTATGCTTACTCTTGCTTCCGCAATGATTTCTATAGGAAGAGCAACATCCGTTCCAAGTGAATGCACCTTTTTTCTTTCATCTGCAATAACAACAAAAGTATCGGAATTATATGCAGTTATTTTTTCAAGCAAAAGAGCTGCTCCGCCGCCCTTTATCAGATTTTTATTTGGGTCAATCGCATCGGCTCCGTCAATAGTCAAATCAAGGTTGCCGTTTATCTGCTGAGAATTTAAAGAATACACAGGAATCTCTAACTTTTCGCAGGCTATGAGCGTTTGAAAACTTGTCGGTACCGCATAAACGGTTTTAAGCGTTTGTTTTGATAAAAGTTCGCTGAGCCGATGCACTGCAAGAATCGCTGTAGAACCTGTGCCGAGCCCTATTTTCATTCCATCAAAAATTTTCCCTTCTTTAAAAAGAGTGTCTACGGCAAATGTTGCTGCAAGTACTTTTTGTTCAGCTAAAGATATCATATTAGTCATAATCCTTTTCTGCAAAGGTCTTAAATTGATGTTGTGCTTGATATTCAAGCATTTTATATCCATTACAAACTTCGCAGCCTGCCGCCCTTGCACGTTTAAGCAGCTGTGTCGTTTCGGGTCTGTAAATTAAATCGAAAATTTTTTCTTTTCCCTTAAAAGTGTAAAAACTTAAAGGATCTTCTTTTATGTTAGGTTCCATTCCTGCAATTGTCGTTTGAATGATTAAATCGGAATAGGCTGTAAGTTGTTTTATATTTACGGTATCGAGGAGTGCCCACTTAAAGCCGTATTGCTCGGCAAGTTTTTGAGCTTTTTCAGCCGTGCGGTTAAAAATACAAGCCTTACCTTTTAAAAGTTTCACCACACGGGCAACCGCTTTTGCTGCCCCTCCGGCTCCGATAATTGCAATTTTATAATGCTGCAAATTCTCTTCATCTAAAAATTCCATCAGTGCCTGTTTAAAACCATCAACGTCGGTATTATGCCCTATCCATTTTTTATTTTGCAAAATGAGCGTGTTTACAGCTCCTATCGATTTTGAATCTTCACTTACCGAATGTATTTGTGAAATAATATCGGTTTTAAAAGGAGCCGTTACGGAAAGCCCTTTTATAGGTACGGCTTCGGCAAATTCCAGGGCTTCCTTTGCCGTATTTGCCGGTATGGGGATATACACGGAATTGATATTCCATTTCGCAAAGCCGCTGTTATGAATTTGCGGGCTTAAACTTCCATTGACATCTTTGCCCGTAACGCCGAAAATTTTCGTATCACTATTTATTATATCAAACCGATAAAGCGTTTTAAGTGTTACCGGATCGAGAAGGCTGTTTTCGCAGCCGTTTTTCTTTATGTATTCTCTGCTGAATGTGTAAACGATTTCCGAATTTATTTTTTTTGCAAGAAGCCGCAGCGGAATTCCAAAAGCTCCCATAACGCTTACTACAAATGAAGAAGACTGCTCCGAAGTAAACGCATTTTTTTTTGCAGCCTTAAAAATTTCCGTAACATTGTTTAAAGATTCGGCATAAAACGCAAGTTTGGGAATATCTGTTTCGGTTTGCCGCAATTCGTGGATCACTTGCGCAGGGTTTTTAATATTTTTTTTGGAATGTAAGCTGCGTATAATTTTTATATTGAATGCACGGGCGGCCTCTTCAATTCCGGCAGCATGAAAATCGCTTTCCATATCAATGTATGAAAAGTTATGTTCCGGATTTGAGCGTGCAAAAGCCAGACCGCGTGCAAAAATTGTCATTCTTGCGCCCTCTCCGCCGGTAAAAAAACCTCCGTCCGCTTTTCTTCTTACGGTGAGAATAACAGGAAGTTTTGCTTTTTCAGGAAAGCGGCGTAAATAAAGGATTTCACTTTGGTTTAGACAATCAGCCCGTAATTCGGCTATATCAATGAATTCCCTATATTTTTCTAAAAGAGAAAGATTTTTTTCTATTGTTTTTTCAGTTAAAACAAGACAAACCTTTGTAGACACAAGTATTTTCCTAAAGAAATTTTATTCCAACACAGTAACGGTTTTTGCTCCGGGGTTTGCGGCTTTTTCTATTTTTCCTATAATCCATGATTCTTCACCAACTAATTTTTGATACTCTGCGGCATTTTCCGGTGCGACAACAGCAACCATTCCGATACCCATATTGAAAATTCTATACATTTCGTCTTCCGCCGCTCCTGTTAATTTTTGCACCAAAGGATAGAGAGGCGGTATCTGCCAAGAGCCTTTTTTTACTTTAATGATGTACCCGCTGCCAATAATACGCGGAATATTTTCTATAAAACCGCCGCCCGTTATATGAGCAAGTCCTTTTATGAGGGTAGGGTGTTCCTGTAAAATCGGATATAATATATTTAAATACGAACGGTGCGGCGTTAAAAGAATGTCTGCTAAAGGTTTTCCCAATTCAGGATAAACCACATCTAAATGTACGCCTTTAAAAGCCGTGCGGATAAGCGAATACCCGTTTGTATGCGGGCTGTGCGATTTTAAACCGATTAAAACATCTCCGGCTTGAATATTTTTTTTAGGTAAAATTTTGTCTTCTTCGACTACACCGGTAATTGTCCCTGCAATATCAAATTCTCCCGGCATATACACGCCAGGCATCTCTGCCGTTTCGCCGCCTATGAGGGCGCAACCTGATTCTTTACAAGCCTTAGCCATTCCGCTGACAATTTCGGCAATCATTTTGGGATTCAATTTTGAACTTGCAACATAGTCCAAGAAGAAAAGTGGTTTTGCCCCTTGGACGAGAATATCGTCTATACAGTGGTTTACTATATCTTGTCCGATTGTATCGTAAACTCCGGCTTCTGCGGCAATTTTAACTTTTGTACCTACACCGTCTGTCGAGCCTACTAAAACGGGCTTTTTCATTTTTAAGAGCGATTCCGTGCTGAATAAACCGCCGAAAGAACCTACCTCCGATAAGACCGATGCATTATACGTAGATTTTACCGCATTGCTCATAAGGCGGACGGCTTCATTTCCTGCATCTATATCGACACCGGATGCGGCATAAACCGAATCGTTATTGTTATTTTTTCCCATACTAAAACCTCCAGACTGCTCACGATACCATATATATCCGGGTTTTTCAAGAGGGGAGAATTAGGTTGCACGGAAATCAATTTTGCTAAAAATTGCAAGCCTTATAGGCTTGGTGCAAACCACCCGTTTTACAGATGATTGTGATTGTATACACTTTTTCACTGACGTTACAAAAGTGTAAAGCGGTTTGCCTTTTCCAACTGCGTTAAAAAAATAGACGAAAATAATGTAGTTGCCGTCTAGTGCGTTGTAGTTAGTACCCTTGTCCAAATAAGAGGCTTTTTTAATTATTAGCCATTAAGACCTTACACATACCGCTTTACATTAAGAAGCATAAGGAATAGATAGTAACGGCGATATTATTTGTTTACACATTGTCTTTTTTTTTAAAAGAGTATATAATTTGCGATTATGGAAAATATGAAGCGAACCGTAACCTGCGGCGGCTTAAATAAAAATTTTGCAGGACAGATAGTTATATTAAACGGATGGATTCACCGGAAACGGGACCATGGAGGAATCACTTTTATAAATTTACGCGACCGCTACGGTCTTACCCAAATTGTAGTTGATGACGATGCTTCTGCTGAGCTTAAAAACCTTGCGTTTTTATTAAAGCAGGAATACTGCATTGCAGTTGAGGGACTTGTTCGCAACCGTCCCGAGTCAATGGCCAACAAAGAAATGACGACAGGGGAGATTGAAGTTAAGGCACTTAAAATTGAAGTACTTTCAAAAAGCGAAATTCTTCCGTTTCAAATTGATGAAAAAACGAATGCCAATGAAGACTTGCGTTTAAAATACCGTTATTTGGATTTGCGTTCACAAGCTATGCAGGAACATATAATTCTGCGTTCAAAAGTTGCCTTTGCCGTACGCGAATTTTTGACATCAAAAGATTTTTTAGAAATTGAAACTCCCACGTTTATTAAATCGACACCTGAAGGTGCCCGCGACTATCTTGTGCCTTCCCGCCTTTATCCGGGAAAATTTTATGCTTTGCCGCAGTCTCCGCAGATTTATAAACAGATTTTAATGGTTTCGGGTTTTGATAAATATTTTCAGATTGCGCGTTGCTATCGGGATGAAGACGCAAGAGGCGACAGACAGCCTGAGTTCACTCAAATAGACCTCGAAATGAGTTTTGCTTCCCGCGAAGATGTACTTAAAATTACTGAAGGAATGATGCAGTATGTTTTTAAGCAAACTTTAAACATTGACTTGCCTAAAGAATTTGTCAGGCTTTCTTATGATGAATCCATTGATGTATATGGAACCGATAAACCCGATTTACGTTTTGAAATGAAAATGCAGGATGCAGGTTTTATGGCTGAACTTGGAACTTTCGGAGTTTTTAAGGAAGCTATTTCTTCGGGCGGAGCGGTAAAAGCTCTGCTTGTAAAAGGTCAAGCTGAAAATTATAGCCGAAAAAAAATTGAAGAACTTGAAGCTGCTGCTAAAATATATAAAGCAAAAGGTCTAGCTTGGATGAAACTGATAAATGGAAAATTTGAAGGCGGAATTTCAAAATTTTTTGAAAGGAAAGAAGCCGAGATTGTATCAAAACTTGGAGCGGAAACGGGAGATTTAATTCTTTTTGTCGCGGATAAATATAAAATTGCTTGTACTGCATTGGGTGCCGTACGGACTAAACTCGGCAAAGACTTAGGGCTTTTAAATCCGAAAGAATTTAAATTTGCATGGATCATTGATTTTCCGCTTTTTGAATGGAATGAAGACGAAAACAAATGGGATCCTGCACACCACATGTTTTCCGCACCGCAGGAAAAATATATTTCCACTATGGAAGAAAATCCAGCACCTGTAAAGGGCGACCTGTATGATTTGGTTTTAAACGGATATGAAATTGCTTCAGGTTCGATAAGAATTCACAACCCTGAATTGCAAAAACGTATCTTTAAAATAGTCGGATTTGACGAAGCCGAAGCAGAAAAGAAATTCGGCTTTTTAACTGAAGCATTTAAATACGGGGCTCCTCCCCATGGCGGAATAGCACCCGGTCTTGACCGCATCGTAATGATTATGGCGGGAGAAACTTCAATTAAAGAAGTGATAGCGTTTCCGAAAAATTCTTTTGCCGTAAGCCCGATGGACGACAGTCCGAGCGGGGTAGACCAAAAACAATTAGATGAACTCCATTTACTTATAAAGGGATAATATCTAATTAAGAATTGGAAGAGAAAATGTTATTTTTAACGTTTTCTCTTCCATAATGCTTTATTTTCCTGTCTCCAAATATTTTTGCGTAAATACTTTTTCGGGAATTTTAGTTCCGTATTGAATTTTTTCTATATGGATAATTGTAGAAGTATTTACCTTAACGGTTGAAAGTTTTGTCGTGTGCGGGGTAAGAATCCCTGCAACGTCCTTATAATCGGAAAGCTCCATGAGTTTTTCGATGCGGTCTTTTGAATCATAGAATTCGGCTTTTAATAAAATATTGTTTTCTTTTTCAATCCACATAATGACTTTTGAGTATGAATATTTTTTATCCTTTGGAACCGCTTCGATTACAAAACAGGTTTTACCGTCCAATTCTTCTTCCCGCAGTATTGTATAGGTATCAAGTGATGTTTTCCTTTCCATAAAAGAAACGTCATTATATGAAAAGTCCGTTCCCATAAACGATTCGTTCCCGGTACTTTCAGCGGCAATCCGTCTTACCTTTCCGGCAGCAGGAAGAAAAATCCGCTGATCCATTGCTCCGCCTGCTTTTTCTAGCATTAAAAAACGCGTCCCCTTTACATTTGCAGGTTCTCGAAAACCGATAAACGTTCTCTGTAAGCCCTTATCATCCTTTGAAGAAAATTGGTCGATAACCAAAATATTGATTGTGGTGCCGCCTTTTTGAATTTCCATCTTGGAGCGGGTTGCTACGGAATTAACCGAAGACTTTGTACGTGCTTTGTTTACGATTTCTTCTGCAGTTTCTGCAAAAAGGAAACTACCTAAACTTGCCGCCAACATAATAACTGAAACAATCTTTTTCATTTTATGCCTCCCATAAAAACTTTTTGAAAAAATTATCAAAAGCCTTGCGGCTTTCGTTCTACAAAGAAATTGATTGTACATATCCGCTAAAGCGGATTGCGAATCAAATTTTTGAAAAAAGTTTTTTCATGCAGTTTTGCTTTTGCAAAACTGCATACAATACACGATGTTTGCCGATAGGGCAAACTCGCCGGATAAACAGTGAGGCACCATTTGTGCCGAAATGTTTATCACACCTACTATAAAAATATTTTGCAGGGATTTTTAAATCCCGAAAAATATTTTTTCAAGCAGTTTGTTTACAAACTGCATACAATACACGATGTTTGCCGGCAAGGCAAACTCGCTAGCTAAACAATGAGGCACCATTTGTGCCGAATTGTTTAGCTTAATCTTCAGCAGCCGTACGCCCGCTGTTTTCAAAATCGCTTACAAATGCACAAATCCCATTATATATGCCTACGGTACACTTTTTCAAGTAGTCCGGAGAAGATAAAAGTTTTGCTTCGTTTTTATTACTCACAAAACCTACTTCCACCAAAACGCTCGGCATTTTTACCTTGCGTATAACAAAATACGGATTTGCCCGAATACCTCTGTTTCTGCTCATAGTTCCGATTTGAGCATTCATACCGTCCAATATATTCTGTGCAAGTAAAACGCTTTCAGTAGTAAATTCTTCTTCAAGCATAGAATTTAAAATAGTATGAATTTCTTTAGGCGCAACATTTTTACCGAGAAGTTCGCGGCGGTAGTCAGGGGGCAGATACCAAACTTCAAAGCCGGCTGCTTTTGCGTTAGGGGCGGCATTTACATGTATTGAAACATATAGAATACTCTCGTTTTTTTTCAATTTTACTTTATTTGCCATATTTACCCTATCTTCAAGCTCAGGATACACATCCTTATCGCGAGTCAACAGAATGCTCTTTCCCGGATAAGTGCTTTTAAGCATCGCATAAAGGTCTAAACTTACTTTTAAGGCAATATCTTTTTCGTATAGAACAAAATTTTTCCCATTTTCCGTATAAGAGCCTACACAGCCCACATCTTTTCCTCCATGTCCGGGATCAATTAAAACGGCTCCGACTGTATACAGCTGTTCGTTTTCCGGTACGGAAAAAAACGCTTTCAGTTTTGAGTACATTTTACTACCGATAAAGGTCAGCCCGTCTTTTTTGTACGGTGATTCGGCAAAATCAGCTTGAGTTTTTCCGAATAAAATAAGAGGCTGCCCTACTTTGCAGCTTGCTTCAAAATTGTTCCTTTTAAAGACAATCTCTTCCGAAACAGGCTCCCAAAAAAGCTCTAGATTAAGTTTTTTTGCCGCATCCGTTACGGAAATATAAGTTTCGGAAGAAAAACCGTACGTACAAAATACTGCAAAAAAAATGAGAAAAAAATACCGTATACCGTTTACTGCCGATTTTTTATTTTTTGAACCAAGCCGCATTAAAATTATTTATCCAAGCAGGCAATTCCGGGTAATTCTTTTCCTTCAAGGAATTCGAGCGAAGCTCCTCCTCCAGTGGAAACATGGCTCATTTTGCTTGAAAGATTGAATTTGTTTACTGCCGCAACGGAATCCCCGCCGCCGACAACACTGACCGCACCTTTCTCTGTAGCTTCGGCAACATAATGTGCCGTTGCAGCGGTTCCTTTTGAGAATGCTTCAAATTCAAAAACGCCTACAGGACCGTTCCATACGATTGACTTTGATGAAGTAATGGTTTCTTTATAAAGAGCAAGAGTTTTCTCTCCGATGTCCATGCCCATGAGACCGGATGGAATATCTACACCGGAAACGGTTACGGGTTGTGCGTCGGAAGAAAAAGAGCCGGCACAAATATGGTCTATCGGTAAAATGATTTTTACACCTTTTTTTTCTGCTGTTTCCAAAAGTTTTCTTGCCGTATCGATATAATCTTCCTCAAAAAGAGAGTTCCCTATCGTATGACCTTGAACTTTTAAGAATGTATATGCCATTCCGCCGCCTATAATCAGCGATGAGGCATTCAGTAAAAGGCTTTCTAAAACACCGATTTTGGAAGAAACTTTCGCTCCGCCTATAATTGCAGTCATAGGTTTTGCAGGATTCTTCAGCATCGGTTCAAGATACTTAATCTCTTTTTCCATTAAAAAGCCTGCAACACGAACCTTTACGAATTTCGCAATTTCGGCAGTAGAAGCATGAGAGCGGTGAGCCGTACCGAATGCATCATTTACAAAAATATCGCCGTATGAAGCAAGTTCTTTTGCCAAAATAGCCTGTACCGAAGCATCCTTTGCCGTTTCTTCTTTATGGAAACGGGTGTTTTCGAGCATCATAATTCCGCCTGCCGGAAGCGCATTAACTTTTTCAAGTTGTCCCATGCAAGAATCGGCAAATTCAACGGGTTTATGCAAAAGATTTGCAAGATATTCCGCTACGGGTTTCATTTTATGTTTGCCGTTTATATAGGCTTCCATATCGAAAGGCTTGCCGTCTTTTTCAGCCTTTTCTTTTGCTTTTTTACCGTCTTTTTCAGGGTCTCCCAAATGGCTCATCAAAACAAGAGAGCGCGGAGCTTGCGAAAGTATATATTCTATGGTAGGAAGAGCCGCTGTTATCCTTGTATCGTCTTGGACTTTTCCGTCTTTCATCGGTACATTAAAATCAACGCGCATTATAATGCGTTTATCTTTTAACTGAACATCTTTTACCGTTTTAATCATACGTCCTAATTCTCCTTTTTAAATTCAATAAAATCTATTTCCACCCCGTTTGGGTCAATAGCCGTAAGAATTTTTTTTCCGTCTTTTACGGTACGGGGCGGAACAATTATGCGCACATTATTGGTTTTTAGGTACTTTTCCGCTTCGCTTATCTGTTCTACTTGAATAGTAAGCGAAATGCGGCTTTCGGCATTGGGTTTTGCCCGTTCATTGCTGATAAGTTCAAGATTCATGCCGCTTTCAGGTTCCGTTAAAAAAGCAATCCGCTTACCCGGAGCGGCGGACATCATGTAATTAAAGGTAAATCCCAAAATTTTTTCGTAAAATTCGATGGATTTTTCCATTTCTTCCGTTCGTATTGCTACGCTGTTTAAAATCATCTCCAACTCCCATAAAAACTTTTTGCAGCAAATATCAGAGCCTTTCGGCTCTGTTCTGTAAGGAAATTTTTCATCGTATCCGCTAAAG
>CALINC010000107.1 GCA_938045195.1 uncultured Treponema sp. | reverse complement strand
ACCCTAGTAATGATTACTTTTTACCATTCAGATGGCTGGGGTTTAAAGTTAGCCCAAGAATAACTTATAGATTTACTGATGTTTCTGATATAGAAGCTGTAAGGGCTAAATACGATAAGACAGTTCGCAAAAATATAAAAAGTGCAAGAAATAAAGTCGAGATAATAGAGGAAGATAACGTAGATAATTTGCACGCTATGCTGGTGAAAACATTTGAACATCAAGGGAGAAGTTGCCCACACAAAAAAGAATTTATAAATTCAATTTTTGAAGCGTGTAATGAACATGATGGTGCTAAAGTTATCACGGCAATAGATAAGGATGGCAATGTACACGCATCATCATTATTCGTTTATGACGAAAAGACCTGCTATTATCTAATTGCAGGAGCAGATCCAACATTTAGAGCAAGTGGAGCACAGACCTTAGTTCTAGATTCGGGAATAGAATTTGCTTCGAAGCACTCAAAAGCATTTGATTTTGAAGGTTCGATGATAAAAGGCGTTGAAGAATCATATCGCTACTTTGGAACTCAACAAACCGAATATTATTCAATCAGCAAAGTAAATAATAAATTGTTGAGATTATATAGAGCTTTGCGATCGTAAAAGTAAAAAACAGTTTTAGAATGTTAATAGTATGGAGGTATAATTGTGATAAAACGTATATACGCCGATAACTATAAAACTTTTGTGAATTTTAATGGTCATTTTGATTCTATAAATATTCTGCTTGGTAAAAACGGGTGCGGAAAATCAAATTTATTTACTCTTGTTTTTTTACTTCGTAGTTTTATTTTAGGTGAAAAGCGGATAGGTGAGTTGTTTACACGTAAAACATTAACAAGATGGCAGCAGGTTCTTCTACAAACGTAACGTGCTGATATGTTTATTCATAATGCTGAAGTTTCAACGGCATTACCATCTATACAGGCTGCACAAAAAGAATATAACAGATTATAAAAATATTTTGTAAGAATTAAGGAAAAAAAGGTATGTAACATGAAGAAAAAAATTGTCGATAAGTCCAGAAATAAGATTAAAGTTTTGGATTGGAGAAAATATAGACCGGAAGGCTGCGGTTCTATTTCCGATTCCTTTTATATAAAACTTTCCTCTAAAATTTATAAAGAGTTATTGCCTTTTTCTTCCGATGCCGGTGGTTGGAGTAAGGAGTCGGTTAAGGAACTTTCTATAATTTCAGCTTCATACTTAGAAGATATTGTATCGGATCTTGGAATTTTTAAGTCGTTCCGTGATAAGCATAAAGAATTATATGCTTCTTCGCTGCCGTTTTATAGTTCCCAGGACGGTTACGCTGAGGATATAATAAATTATAGCGATATACTGTTTTTAGTGTGGTATATTGCTTCGCTGCATATTTTTGGAAAAGCTCTTTTATTCCCTTCGGGTAATAGTATTACGGTTCTAGCCGGTATTATTTATGCTATTTTAGACGATGTATATAACGATGCCCCTATAAATACGGCATACTCAGAAATTTTTGATTCCCTTGAAACCGATGATCCTGCTGTTATAAGATCTTTTTGCTTTAATATTGCAAAAGCTAATTATCTTTATGGGCCTGATATAATTTCAAGATTTCAAAACTATATTGACGAAAATAGCGACTTTATACAACGTAATATAGAATATGTTTATCAGTATTCGTATCTGTTTGAAGTACTGTTTTCTTTTAAAGTGCGGTCTCACTTGCTGAGTATGGATATTTTTGAAATCGCAGGGCGTCTTACTATGCATCATCGGAAAAGTGATATGGGTATATTTTCTATCGACCCTGAATCTTTTATTTTTTCACTTTTTGAAATTTTATCTATCGGTGATGAGTATATAGAAGCAAAGCATTTGTCTACAAAGGCTGTTATTCGGATTGTAAAAGAGAGTTTTTCAACTGTTGAGTTTTTAAAACCGAATGCAAAATCCTTGTTCGGTGTTGTACAAAAAGGTGAAAATTGGTATTTTTGCGGACTAAGTATATCCGGTTATTCCTATAAAGATGCCGATTATAAAAAATATGAAGCCCATGTATTTAATGACAATATGAGGCAGGAGACTGAAAATATTTTACAAAAAATGACCGATTTGTTTATTGAGCAATATAAAAGAAAAATACTATTTTTAAGTTCTGAAGAGGCTCAAAAAATACCGGAAGATTTTTATAGGGCATATAGTAAAAAGGTCTGTTTAGAACAGAATAGGGAATATAAAGAAACTAAACATATCTTTAATGGTGAAAATGAAACGCGGAGATTCTTTGATACTGACAGCATAACCCTTTATTTTAATCCTAAAAGCGGTTTTGAATTTTATGACGGAATCGCGGAATGTCTTGATATGGAAGACAATCCTTTTTTTAAGGCTCTTGATCAAGAGTTTCTTGTGCAATTAGTGTGTAATGACTGTTATTCAACGGAGTTTTATAATGAGGTCATTGATTTCTTTTTTGCAAAAGAATCTTTGAAAGTTGTCAAAAACTACAATGCATTTTCGCGCAATGAGTTTGACTTTTTAAAAAGATTCTATTCCAGTGATACCTATAAAACAAAGTTCGGGGTGGCGCTTACCAACGTAAGTGAATAAGATATGAAAAAATTACCGGTAGGTATACATACCTTTTCTCAAATTATCAATGACGGATATTTATACATCGATAAAACACAAGAGGCTTATGAGTTAATCAATAACTATAAATATGTGTTTTTATCCCGTCCCCGTCGCTTTGGGAAAAGTCTTTTTTTAACTACATTAAAAGAAATCTTTGAAGGAAACAAGAACTTATTTAAAGGGCTTTATATTTACGATAAATACGATTTTGTAAAATATCCCGTTATTAGAATTACTTGGCAGGGGAATTTTACTTCAAAAGACGGTTTCCATACGGAACTGTGTGATGTTATGGCTGAAAATGAAAGAACGTTCGGTTTTGATTTTGCGGATAATCCTTCGCCTACTTCACGGTTTAATAACCTTATCAAACAAGCCTATGAAAAATACGGAAAGCCCGTCGTCATTCTAATTGATGAATATGATAAGCCCATACTCGATAACATTACCGATGCAAAGATGTGCCTGTATGCACGGAATATGCTGAAAAGTCTTTATGAACATATTAAATACAATGATGAGTATATAAAATTTGCGTTTTTAACCGGAGTAAGCAAGTTTGCAAAAGTAACCATATTTTCGGGGTTAAATAACTTATCGGATATTTCTTTGGTTCCCCAGTACGGAAATATTTGCGGTTACACGCAGGCCGATATTGAAGCTCATTTTCTTCCCTATCTTGAAGGTGTTGATTTACATGATATTAAACAGTGGTACGACGGCTATAATTTTTTAAAAGATAACGTTTATAATCCTTTCGATATACTCAAGTTTTGTACCGAAGGAAAAATGTTTAGAAATTATTGGTTTGAATCCGGTACGCCGACTTTTTTGATAAAGCTGATACAAGAAAAGAAATTTTTCCCACCTGATTTACAGAATATAAGAGTTGGGGAGGAAATCCTGCAATCTTTCGATATCGATAATATAGAGTTGCCGGTGCTGCTGTATCAAACAGGGTATTTAACCATAAAAGAAGCTATTACGGTGAGAGGCGGCCTGTATTATCAATTGCGGATTCCGAATTTTGAAGTGCAAAAATCTTTAAACGAAGAAATATTAAATACCTTAACATCTTCAGTTACTGAAAAAATAAAAATGCAGGATAATCTGTATTTTGCATTGGAACAAGCAGACTTGGAAACGTTTAAAAAACATCTTATCAGTGTATTTGCTCATATTCCATACCACAATTACACAAATAATTATATTGCGCAGTATGAAGGTTTTTATGCAAGCGTGATTTACACCTATCTTTATAGCTTGAATATGCCCTTTGTTGCCGAAGATTGTACCAATCAAGGACGTATTGATATGAGTATTGTCGTCGAAAATAATGTGTATATTATTGAGTTTAAGATGGGTGAAGGGGGTGGCATAGCTCAAATAATGGAGAAAAAATATTATGAAAAATATCAAAATCAAGGTAAAACGATTTATTTGATCGGTGTTAATTTTGATAAAGAAAAAAGAAATATAAGCGGGTTTGCCTATGCTGCATTAAAAGATTTACAAATTACTTGTTAATGGTATAATATGTTGCAAATAAAAATTCCTAACTTTTGTGTTCCCGAAATTGAATATACCTGCTTTGTTGTATTTACCGAATGGTTCGGTATTGAATACGAAATTACAACTGTGGAACAAGATACTATTCTTATATCCTCCGGTAATAAAACATTGCAGCTTAATGCAGACTTTTTTGTTAAAGCTTCAAATAACTGGCTGGCTTCAGAATCAATGCCCGAGTTATCGTTAAAGAACTATAATTTGGATGAGTTGAAAGCGGTTTTACATAATGAAATTCATATTTGCGAGATCGAGCTTCCGGTATTATACGGGGAAGCGAAAATAACGCTTGCCGAAAATACCATTAACTGCGGTATTGATATTTTAGGCGGTATTTTTTTTATGATTTCTCGGTATGAAGAGATTGTTGTAAAAGAAAGAGATGTGCATGACCGTTTTTCTGCAAAGTCTTCTATTGCATATAAAGAAAATTTTTTACTTCGTCCTCTTGCAAATGAATATTTAGAATTATTATTTGCTTTGCTAAAATATCTGTGTCCTCAATTACAGCGGAAAAAGATGCAGTTTAAGCTATGTCCGACGCATGATGTCGATGTTCCGTTTACCTATTTGAACATGTCTTTTCCCACTGTTATACGAAGAATGCTTGGTGATGTTTTAAAGCGTAAATCTTTGAAAAAAGCGTTTCAGACATACACAAATTGGTATCATGTTGCTAAAAATGAACTGCAGTACGATCCTGCATATACCTTTGATTTTATAATGACAGAAAGCGAGAAACGAGGCTTAAAAAGTTTATTTTATTTTTTACCTTCAAGTAGCCCTGAAATGCCGGTAAAATATCCTGTAACATGTCAGGAAATGCATAATTTATTACAACTTATTGACAAACGCGGACATGAGATCGGAATTCATGGCTTTTATGGAACATATTTGAATAAAGTGGCATTCAAAGATGATGTTCTACTGCTGCAAGATATGCTTCAAACGTTAGGAATTTCCCAGCAGATACAGGGTGGACGACAGCATTATCTCCAGTGGCAAAACCCGGAAACCTTTCAAGTCTGGGAAAATGTCGGGATGGAGTACGATTCAACCTTAAGTTTCGCTGATATGGCCGGATTTCGCTGTGGAACATGTTATGAATATTCCGTATATGATTGTATAGCACGAAAAAAATTAAAACTGAAAGAGCGTCCTCTTATTGCAATGGAATGTTCGGTTATTGATGAACGCTATATGAATTTGGGTTCAACAGAGAATGCTCTAAAGTTTTTTTTAACCTTAAAGGCCAAATGTCATTATTATAATGGAAATTATGTGATTTTATTTCACAATGACAGTCTCGCAACTGAGGTCAATAAAGCTTTTTACATAAAAGTTCTGGATTTTTAGAAAAATGTTTTTAGAAAAATGGCGACTCCTATCTATAGGAAACCTTTAAAAATTTGAGTTTTTAGAGATGCCATATAATATAGGTTCGTTTAATTTTTATTGTTTAAATTACCGATAAATTATTAATTTTTTGCTTCATTTAGGAAGGTTATAATGCGTGGAATATTTGGAATGATATCAAATGAAAAATATGTTGATTTTTCTAAGCTTGATATATTGGAAAAATCGACTAAAAGACGCGGAGCTGCTTATGAAGCATTGATATATGATTGGACTGATTCATATCAGGTGATTAATGCTGATTGTAAAGCCGTTAGCTCTGCAAATGGTTATAAGCCCACAGTGTTTATTGGTCTTACTGAAGCTGTTAATAATCTGCCGGACTGTCAACCTGCTTATAATGCCGATGTTTGTATAGTTAATTCAGGGTTGATCTTAAATAATGATAGTAATGATATATTGCTCACATTGGCGGAACAATGTGCAAGCGATGAGCAAGCGTGCGCTGAGCTACCTAATAAAATTATACAAGCGTGCAAGGGATGTATTAATGCTGCAATAATTTTTCCTAAGCTGGGTAAATTATTGTTATTTTCAAATAATGGTAGTCTTTATTTTGGATTTTTAAATGGAAATGTCTGCTTCGCAAGTGAAGAAGCTGTATTAAGAAACTTGAAATGTACAAATATAAAACAATTATTGAACTCTCATAGTATCTTTGATATTCCTTGTAAATCTGATGGAGTTGTCATTTCATCGAAAATAATGCCTACGAAAAAAATATTCAATTTTCATTATAATAAAAATGAGGATAATCTATTACGATACGATAAACCGGCTTTGAGACGATGTTCAAAATGTCTTTTACCGGAAACAATGCCGTTTATAAAATTTGATGAAGCCGGTGTATGTAATTATTGCCATACATATAAACTTAAAAATGCGTTAAAACCTAAAGATGATTTGATTAAAGTATTGGCACCTTATCGCAAAAAAAATGGTGTAGAATGTATAGTGCCGTTTTCAGGTGGCAGGGATAGCTGTTATGGTTTACACGTGATTGTAAATGAGTTAAAACTAAAACCTATCACATATACGTATGACTGGGGGATGGCTACCGATTTAGCTACTCGTAATATCAGTTTGATGTGCAGTAAGTTGGGAGTTGAGAACATTGTTGTTTCGGCTGATATTGCGAAAAAACGCAGAAACATTAAAATGAATTTAACTGCATGGTTAAAGCATCCTCAATTGGGTATGCTGAATTTACTTACAGCAGGGGATAAGCATTTTTTTAAATATATTGAGACAATAAAAAAAGAAACCGGCGTTACGTTGAATTTGTGGAGTATTAATCCTCTTGAAGTAACTCATTTTAAAACGGGATTTTTAGGTCTTGCTCCTGAATTTGCCAAGCAAAAAGTATATAATAATGGATTGTTCAAGCAAATACATTATCATTCTCTTCGTGTAAAAGAAATGCTTAAAAGTCCCGGATATTTTAACTCTTCTATTTTCGATACCTTATCCGGTGAATACTATAGAAGTTTTACAAAAAAAAACGATTATTATCATATTTACGATTATTGGCAGTGGAATGAAAATATAATTAATAGTGTTCTCGATTCTTATGGGTGGGAAAAAGCTCCTGATACTCACACAACCTGGAGAATAGGGGATGGGACGGCTGCTTTTTATAATTATGTATATTATACCGTTGCCGGTTTTACTGAACACGATACATTTAGAAGTAATCAAATTCGTGAAGGTCAACTTACTCGTGAAGAAGCCTTAGCCATGATTGAAGATGAGAATAGGCCGCGATATCAGAATATAAAATGGTATCTTGATATATTAGGTTTTGATTTTGAAACTGTAATTAATATTATAAATAATATTCCTAAGTTATATAATTATGAATAGAGATAATGAGAAACCTGCATTCTTATAAAAATCTGGAGCGTATTTTATAAAATTTATATCACTTAGGAGCCTTATATTATGTCTGTCTTTGAAAAAATCATAAAAAAAATTGAAAGCAATACCGAGATTGTCGGGATTATCGGCTTGGGTTATGTTGGCTTGCCGCTTGCCGTATCTTTTGCAAAACAAGAAGTGCAAGTTTTGGGTTTTGAAAAGAGTACAAAGAAAGCCGATGCAGTAAATGCCGGAAGCAACTATATCGGTGACATAAAAGATGCTGATTTGATTCGTGTCGTAAAAGAAACAAAAAAACTTTCTGCAACAACCGATTTCTCCCGTATTAAAGAATGCGATGCGGTGATTATTTGTGTGCCGACTCCACTCGACCACTTTAAAAAACCCGATATGAGGTTTATCGAACAGTCCTGTATTGATATCGGAAAGAATATGAAAGTCGGCACCTTTATTTCACTCGAAAGTACCACATATCCGACAACAACAGAAGACTTTATGAAGCCGATTATCGAAAAAGAAGCCGGTTTACAAGAAGGAAAAGATTTTTGGCTCTGTTTTAGTCCCGAGCGGGTTGATCCGGGAAATAAAGATTATAAAACGGACAATACGCCGAAAGTGGTTGGTGCTTTGGGAGAAGATGCTCAAAAGATAGCAGTTGCGCTTTACAGCAAGGCAATTCAACATCTTTATCCTGTATCAAGTCCCCGCGTAGCGGAAATGGTAAAAATACTGGAAAACACCTATCGGCTTATCAATATTTCGCTGATAAATGAACTTGCACTTTTAGCCGGTAAGATGGATATCAATATTTGGGAAGTTATCGATGCTGCAAAATCAAAACCATACGGTTTTCAAGCCTTTTATCCGGGACCCGGTATCGGCGGGCACTGTATTCCGCTTGATCCGTTCTACCTTGAACATATCGCGAAAGGCTTTAATTTTGATTTAACGATGATCAATAC
>CALINC010000106.1 GCA_938045195.1 uncultured Treponema sp. | reverse complement strand
ATGAATTTTATTTTTAGGTGAACTCATTGATTCTTCTAATTGATATATCCTATTTGTGTATATTTGTTTTAAATCGGTTAATTTTAATTCATCTTTTATAAAGTAGTCGAACAAATCGGGCTCAGAGAATGCCATAGTAAAAATATCGTTTATATTGCGGTATTCATATTTCCATGCCAACTCCCCTTCCAAACTGAATTCTTCTACCTTTTCTTGATAGTTTAAAAACGCTTCTTCAAACTTTTCTATTGTCAAACTCCCTCTATGCAGCTCCTGTAGTTTTTTTTCCTTTTCGTATGCTTCTTTACCTTTAATATACTGAATCATTCCATCTTCATCAAGATAAATACAATATATATTACTAAAAATATCTGTTATAAAAAATCTTTGCATAATAAGAGCGGTAAATAAAACAACACAAAGAAGACTTATCTTGTTTACTAATTTTATAACTTCAAATTTTGTTAAGTTAATTGGCGGTTTCAAACTTATCATTTTTCCTCCTAATTTTTAATTTGCATTTTTTTATAGTTAAAAATAATTAATACGGTTAAGACAAAAACTATTATGCTATACCATATCGCTATTCCATAAGCACGTAATACAGGAATACCAAAAAAATATATAAATTCACCATCGTATATTATTCCCAAGAAATTATAAAATGTATTCAATATATTTATACCTAATACACTGATATATTTTGCAATAAAACTTTTTCGAACATTTATTAACATAATAAAAAATCGCATACTGTATATCAAAACAACGGCACCTATCATAGAAACCATATAGTTTTGACAAAATGAAAATATACAAAGACCAATAAGAAGACAAAATACACTTAATATCCAGCCTAATAAAAATTGAAATAAAAAAAACTGCAAATAATTTAAATTATAAATTGATTCATGCGCCCATCCTGTCTGTATTTGTACATCCCAACCTTTAAAACCAAAAGGTATTAAAATTCCTAAAGAATATATTAAAAATACTATCGTGTATATTGCCGTTACGATAATTAATGCAGAATATATTTTTATATATGCAGATTTTGTTCTCCCATATATTGTTGTAAATATTATATTTGTCATTCCCGATTCATTTTCTACTTTTAATACAAGCATGAATAGTATTAAAATAAATAATGGAAGCAACTCTTGAAAACTATCTACCGTTTGCGTTATTTGTTTCCAACCTTCACAATATTTATATTTATAAGGGATAGGCAGACGATCCAGTTTTTTTCGGACTAAATCTTTTTCTGTTTGATGAATAAGACCTTCTCTACTATAAGCTCTAAAATTAAAAAATCTATCATAAAAATCATTAGGGACTGCTTCATCTGCTCTTTGTACATCCTGAATATCATACACATTTGCATCTTTGGTCATTAACAGCTCATCAATGGGATATAACACATTCATTTTTGAATACATCCGCTCATTTTCTGCATTTATGCGTGCAGGCGACCAATTACTTGTTTTTACTTTTTTTTCAAATTCTTCTAATAGTTTTCGTTCATCCTTAAAAACTTGCCGTAAATTTTCCGCCGTAAATTCGGTTTCGTAGTTATACATTTTTTCCTTTACCAGCTTTATTGCCTCCAGTCCGGAAGACGGAATAA
Organism: uncultured Treponema sp.; assembly: GCA_938045195.1. Lineage (GTDB taxonomy): Bacteria > Spirochaetota > Spirochaetia > Treponematales > Treponemataceae > Treponema_B. The sequence continues at coordinate 34,033 of CALINC010000106.1, read as the reverse complement.
ACCAGAGTCTATTTTCCTTGTCTCCAATACTAAAATAAAATGATGATATACTTGTATATATACTAAATACTACCCATATTATAAGTGCTGCAAATACATATTTTGCAGCCGTATCAGTAAATATTTTTTTTAATTCAAAATTTATTAGTTTGAACATAAAATCTCCATATATTAGTATAGGTAAAAACAAGCGGAGAGATACCTATTAAAAATTATTTAGACTTTCCAAATTTTATGGTCATATGCCAAGTCTGCATTTGCATAAGCATTGACTATACTATGACAAGTACATCCGCAATCACCAGTATTAATACCGGCATTTTTGCCTGTACTATGGTTTTGATGGTGTCCGCTGCAAATACAACCGCACCCGTAAGCCTGTTCCGGCGCACGATTATTCATAAATTTAGGTTCGATTTTTTTAGTCATAAGCCCTACTCCTTATATTATTTTTTTACTTTTTTACTTTTTACTTTTTTAAATAATTGAAATATCCTCTATAATTTTAAAGGTTTCCCTTCCGCTTTCTATTTCCATTATTTTGTCCTACACAACCGTAATCCCGGTATAAGAGGAAACACTTTATTTTTTCCAGCGATGATATTCGGTTGTGATAATCCTTTGTCTCCGATAGCAATTAAAGCAAGTTCAGTACCACAACTTGCACCCTGTAATGTTCTCCCCGAAGGAGTTAATCTTGTTTTAGGATAATAATCAAAACACCACTCACTTACATTACCTGACATATCATAAATATCCAAAGCATTTGCAAGTAAACTTCCTACGGCAGTTGTTAATGCAGATTTGAGCTGCGGCGGTATTTCATGCATACCTAAAAAAGAACCGTAATTTGCATATTTTCTTGCATCATGCACAGCAGTTTCAATTGTAGTTTTATTTACAACACTCACCGTTCCGCCAGACACCGTAGAACCTTTTGTAAAATACCATTCTTTACCGTTTACCGTACAGGTAAGGTCTTTTCCGTTTTTGCTTACGATAAAATTTTTTTTATCGGTAAGCCGTGCGGCAAGCTGCCATTCAAGCCAAGTAGGCAATCTAAAACCGTTTTCTTTCTGTTCCATACCTAATTCTTTCGCCGTAAGCCGTACAGTCTTATCGCAGTCTTTTTTTTCGGTCTTTGCATTTCGTAAAATAAATTTTTCGTAATTCTTTATATTTTCTTCTTTTATTTTTCCGCTTTCATCGGCAATTTCTTTTTTATAATATACGGGAACCGCTCCGGTCATTTCAGAGTACGCATTACACCAGACAATGCAGTCATACCAGTTTACCCCCGTTACCGGATGGGTTTCATTTAATGTTTTTTTATCTTTTTCATTAATTGCATAGCCCATTTCCCCTTTTCGAAATGAATAACCTTTATCTTTGCCTGCTCCCGTTATTGCCCAGTCATATACTTTTTTCCACAGGTGATAGGTAACTTCATACTTTCCGATAGAATAAGATTGGGTTAAAAAACCTTCGGTGATGATATTCGTTCCAGTCTCATCATAATACTTACCGAACTCAGGTTCTTTTCCGTCATCATAGGGACCAATTGGAAAATAAACGCCTTCTTTTGGAAGTTGTAAGTCCACCATTTCCGAATCGTTTATGCTTTTACCTAAAGCGGTTGTATCGGCATTGTTTATACTTTCATTTTTTTCAGGCGCAGGCATGTTTAATATCTTGTTTTCAGTATTTGCGCTTTGTATAGAATTTATTTTTTCGGTTTCTGTTTTTGAACATCCGAAAAGCATAAGAAAAAGCAGCGTAAAAAAAGTCAAAACGGAATTTTTCATAAAATCAACCTCATTAATGTTTTGTATCTTGACTGTCATTTTTACGTTTTTTTTACTTTTGTCAACAAAAAAATGCCCAGATTTTGCAATCTTAACAAAACTTAACATTCGGTTGGAGAGATTTGATAAATCTTAACAAAACTTAATATTCGTCTGAATTGAAGTTGAATATGTAGCCGGAATTTCGGATATTTTTAATTACATCTCCAAGGTTTTCTTCTATTTTTGAAAGTTTTTTTCTGATATGAGCTATGTGAACGGATATTACCCGATCCGCTCCTTTATAGTATTTGGCATTGGATGAGGATGTGAACAAAGTTTCTGCATTTAATGTATTCCCCATATTCTCTGCGAGGTTTAAAAAAATTAAAAATTCTATAGGAGTTAAATCAATCTTGTCTTCATTATAAAAGGCCATATAGGATTTTTTGTCAAACCGGAAGTTTCCTATTTTAAAAAGAAAGGCGTCTTCATTCGAATTTTTATCGATTTTCGGTTTGACGTAAATGCCGATGGTGCGTAAATAAAGATTTTTAAATTCGCTTGCTTGTTCTTGAGAAAGTTCTCCTTCTTCATATCTATGAATTAAATCGAACTCCAAACCTTGTAGGATTATTTTTCCGTTTTTCATAAAGATATAATTTGCGGATAAATTTTTAAAATCACAAGCCAGCTGGTTTGCAATAATTAAGGTTCGGTTTTTTAAAACCCTAAGAATAATGTCGCTTGTAAGCATTCTATCATAAATATCAAGCCGGCGCATAGGTTCATCCATAATCAAAACCTTGGGATCATTTAAAATAGATTGAGCAATTCCAAACCTTATCAAAAGGGATCGAGGCAAGTGTTTTATCTTTGTATCTGCAAAAGAGTTAAGTTCCGTAAGGTTTAAAATTTCTTCAAACGTAAAAGCAGGGGATATTCCCTTTAATGCTGCAAAATATTTTAACATTTTAATTACGGTAAAATTTTCATAAGCTCTAAAATTTGACGGGAGATAGCCCAATACTTGAAAAAAATCTTTATTGCGCCAATCCACCTTTTTTCCGTTAAAAAAAATGTTACCTGAATCTTCATGTAAGTTTCCTACAAGAAGTTTTATCAGTGTGGATTTTCCGGCTCCATCATTTCCCATGAGAATATTTATACCTTCAATAAAGTTTAGACTTACATTATCTACAGCCTTAATCGTCCCATATTTTTTAGATACGTTTTCAATTTTAATTTCCATAGCGTTTTAGTAGTTTGATGATAACACAGATTTTATAAGATGACAAGGCTGTTGTCAATTACAATATTTCGGGGTTTATGTAAAAATTGCTACTTGTTCTCCAAAGCAAATACAATTTCAACCTGCGCCGTAATTTGAATTTGTCCTATAGGAGTAATACCCCCTGCCTCATCCGAAACGGCGTTTTTTTCTAAACTCATACTTTGATTTGCCGCATATCCAATCCCGAAATTTTGCTGAGGAATTTCGGTTATACGGATGATTGTTCCGGGAGCTAATTTCTTACCGCCGTTATCCGCTGCAACACACAGTAATGCTGCTTTTTCTTCCGCCGCTTTTACCGCAGCAACACGCGCATCATTTTTATATTTTTTAATATCTTGTACGGAAAATTCTACATCATATATTCTGTCGATACCGGCATTTAAAAGATCGGTTAAAAAGGATTCGTAATTTTCTACGTTCTCAAGAGAGACGGAAATCCTCTGGTGAATTTCATAATACATGAATTCGGGAGGTTCATTGCGGTAAGAGTAATGAGAGTCTATATTCAGTCTGCCGATTGTAATATTCTTTTGTTCAATTTTATATTTTGTAAAAATTTGGTTTACTTTTTTTATCGCAGAATCGTTTTTTTGTTTTGCCTCAGAAAGGTTTTTATCACGAGAAATAGCTGCAAATGAAATTGAAACTTTATCGGGGGCAGCATATACTGTAGAAGTTCCGATTACGGTAAGCATACGTTCACTGCGGTTATCCGCAAAACGGGTACATGATGGAATACAACATAAAATACCGGCAAAAATAATTGCCTCAAAAAAAATAAGCTTTTTCATATATTAAAAAACAGATATATCATAGTAAAAGTAACAAAAAAATCTATAAAACGGACAGAAATCTCATATTTTTAATCGGATTTTTCTATATGGAGCATTTTTTGTATTTTGAGAAAATTAATAAGTTCCGTATACACATTGATGTTAGGTAAAATTGAGGGAATAGTAAAATCCGGAGAAATTAAAATATGAGCATCTAAAGCAGCTTTAAAAAAATCTTCATAATCCGTTTTTTTTATTTTAGGAAAAAGATACATATTTTCAATATTCCAAAATTCTGAGCATAACTTTTTTGCGGTACCGTATTGTTTTGCAGCCGGTTTAAGTTTAGCACATTTATATAATTCGATGAATTTAATCAATTTAAAAAAAGCCTTCGCAAGGGCAGCTTTTTCCAAAGCCGTTATATTCCCGCTCTTAGGAATTTCAGCTGCGGCTGTTTTTTTAAAAACTGCAATTTTTACAGATGTACAAAAAGGCGGCTGAACAAAAAAACCGAGCTGCTTTTTTAATGCTTCGGAGGAAGATAAAAAAGGCTTCCATAGGTTTTCCGAAAAATCTTTTTTACCGGTTTTACGCTCAAACCAATCAAGTACTTGCTGACAGTCATAATAAAAAGCAATTTCAGTATGCTCCGGAAAAAGCGTATGTAAGGCTTTTTGCAAATTATAATCGGCAGAAGTCGGGAAAAAAGAATATAAACCTTTATCGGTATATTGTTTTAGTACAAGCGGTATTTGCGATTCCTTTCTTCCAAGGAGCGACATACCTTCGTCCAAATATAAATCCAAGAGCCTTATATTTTTTTCCGTGTATACATAAAATCCTCTGGCTCTTTTTATATTGCCGTACCGGATTCTAATTTCATCATAAAAATTCATAAAATATCCGCGCCTACAGCCTCAGAAAAACCTTGAACTTTTTTATCGTTATTTTTTTTAATCATCAACCTCACTTCTTCTATTTCTTCGATCTCTTTTTGCAGATTACGTGTTTTATCGCCATCAATCGAAATTACTTCACCATCAACGAGTTTCATATAAATCCGGGTAAAGGTTCCAAAACGGGCAGGCTGTTTAAATGTGTCAACCGTAATACTGAAAATTTCAGAAAAATTTATAAGCCGTTTTTTATATAAAAAAATAATACCGTATTTGTGCATGGCAATTTTTTTCTCCAAATCAAATTGCCAAGAGTTTTCATAAAGGGCAGTAAACAAAAATAAAATACCGAAAATAATCGCAATCGCCGAATGTTCTCCCGCTTTTATTGCATATATGTTTACTCCTAAAATTAAAGAGGCGAAACCGAGCGCAGCTAAACGAAGCCAAAGTTTTAATACTTCGAATTTTATTATTGCGGGTTTATTATGTTCAATATTGCCCATACCTTAAATTCCCATAATTTCTATATCGGCAGCTTTTCCGTTTCTATCGGCGGAATCTTCACCGCGCGGGTTAGGCATTTTGAACACTCTAAATCTAACCGGAGAACCGACTTTTATCAATCCGTTTCTATATTTTTTTTCTATATTAGTAAATGAAAAGAAAAAATCCCCTGTTTCATTTTCAATTATGCCGTACCTATCCATTAGCCGCTTTACTTTTCCCATTACCTTTGCCGCAGTGTTTTCTTTATCTATTGATTTTATCCAATAGTTGGGAGGAATACGTCCATCCGATTTTATTTCAAAATCATCGGAAAGCGCATCCATAATTTCCAAAAGCGTATTATGACTGTAAGAGCGCGGCTCGAATTCGGGCATAAAATTGCGGATGGTTTTGCCTAAATCGGAAAGGCTTACCCACCCCTCTTCCGTCATTTTTGAATTTTTATAGGCATGCGAAATAAGCGTTTCGAGTGAAGTAAACTGTTTCCCTGAAGTCCTATCAGTTTCATAATTATATGAATCATCAAAATTTTCGACATATTTAAATTCATTGCAGGCGTTTACCCAAAGGGGTTTTGCATTTGTGCGCCCTATACCCAAGACATATAAACCGTATTCGCGCAGCTTTAGGGCAAGACTGTAATAATCCGAATCGGTAGAGACAATGCAAACTGCATTTATTCCTTGATTGGTATTTGCAAGTTCGATAGCGTCCATGATAATTGTGTTATCCGTTGCATTGGGACCGTTGCGGAATTGCTGCACAGGACGAATCGGAACTTTTTCAAGCCATGGTTTCCACCCGTTCATATTAGGGGTAGTCCAATCACCGTAAAGGCGTTTTATTAAAACATCGCCCTCTTTTGATACTTCCGAAATTATCGCTTCAAGATATAAGGGGGTGATATTATCTCCGTCAATTAAAATTGCATATTTTTTTTCCATAACTTTATTATAATAAAATACAAATTTTATTCAAGATAAAAAACATTTTACAAATTAAAGTACTGCCATGGTATTTTTATAAATTTACTTGACTTTTTATAATTTATTCGTACGGAGGATTTAATACCCTGTTGCTGCGCAACGTACGCTCTACGTCGGGCTTGTTGATTACATAATCACAAAAAAGTCAATAGTCTAATGACATTATATCATTATCGGGGAGAGTTTGAAGTTTATTTAACTAGACAATATCAAGAATAAATGCTTACAGCTAAAACCATGTTTCATTATAAAAAACTTTTGCCCAAATAAAATATTTATTTAATTAAATATCCTTTTTCAACGGCTTTTTCCAATAATTGTAGGACAAAATTCCATATTTTTTCCGAGCCGTCTTTAATATGCATGTTCTTATTTATTACCATATCATACGTTATGTTGTGTTTTTTCCAAGAATAACCTTCAGACATATAATTTTGAATTATCGGTTCCAATCTATCAAATACGGAAGCAAATTTTGCTTCATTCGTTTTCCTTTCTTCAAATTCTTCCCATAAGCTTAAAAAATATTTTTTTTGATCCGGTTCCAATAAACCGAAGATTCTATCCGCTGCTTTTTTTTCATTATTATAAGATTCATCTCTTTGTGAAGAATATAAAAAGGTATCTCCTGCATCTATTTCAACAATATCATGGATTAATAGCATTGAAATAACTTTTTCAATATTAACTTCAAAATCGGCATATTCTTTTAACAAAATACACATTATTGAAATTGTCCAAGAGTGTTCAGCATCATTTTCAAATCTTTCGGAATTAAATAATTTTGATTTCCGGAAAATATGTTTAACCTTATCTATTTCTATAATAAAATTGAGTTGATTAACTAATTTATCATTTTGATTAAAATCAATAGTGTTCATCTGTCTAAAGCTCTACAACTTCTGTTTTTGCAATTCTATCACCTATTCCTTTTGAATCCATTTTTTTCTCCTATTCCCCAACCGGAGGTATACGGCTTAAATTAAGTCTATCTATATTATATTAAAAAATCGGTTTCTTCAAGTAATAAAAAATTTTCAATACATTATTTTTTCTTTATAATTTTTCCTATAAAATGTGTTATTGAAGCAAGCAAAGACAAAATTGCAAAATAATCAACAAAAAACAGAATATATCCTTTTTCAAGGTTGAGGAAAAAGAATTGTTGTTGCAAGATTAAATACCGCCATACTCCGCGAGTGATAAAGGCGTGTAAGCCGTAAATGCAAACGAGTGCTAGTATGATTCTGCATACGAGTATCTGAACTGTACCATTTTCTGTTCAGTGTAATATGAACTGCCCACAGTACAAACAGAGTAGCCCCATTATTTCATGTACAATATCAGCCGGAAATAAATACGCTCCTCCCATCAATATAATGGAAAGAAGCGTCATTACGATGTCAAGCGGTATTCTTAGTTTGTTGATAGCCATTTTCTTTGCAGTCCGTTTTTGTTCAGCCATTTTTCAACATCCATAGAATAAACTGTTTTTTTCATACTTTTTCCTTATTTTAAAAGACCTTCGGAATATTTTTTAATTTCAGCGCATAGCAATATCGGCATAAGTTATATGTTAAGTTCACAAAAAGTATTGAAAGGTACTTGACCACGCCGGTAAAAAAACTAAAAAAAATAGGGATTGCTTTTTTCTTAAAAATACGGTAGTATGAACGGCATGAATAAATGGTTTTACGGAGTAGGGACAATAGGACGCGACATGGTATATGCGCTTGTAGGCATGTACTTAATTTATTATCTTACAAATGTATTAAAATTATCCGATGCGGCACTTCTTTCCATTACCTTTATTATGATGGGTTTACGGGTATTTGATGCTTTGAATGACCCATTTATGGGTGTCATCGTAGATAACACAAAAAGCCGTTTCGGAAAATTTAAACCGTGGATTTTTAGCGGCGCCCTGTTGGCAAGTCTATTTACAGTCTTACTGTTCACTGACTTAGGCTTAAGCGGCGGAGCATTCATAGCAGTATTTACAGTATTATATTTATTATGGGGAATCTCATATACTGCAAATGATATTTCTTATTGGTCAATGCTTCCTGCACTTTCACAAAATCAAAAAGAACGGGAACGGATAGGCGCAAAGGCGCGGATATTTGCAAATATAGGCAGCTTTTCTGTAGTTGTAGGTATCGTACCGATTACGGCATACCTTACGGGAATCTTTCAAAGTGAAAAAAAAGCATATTTTATTCTCTCTATTTTTATAGTAATCATTATGCTTGTATTTCAGATGATTATGCTGTTAACTGTAAAAGAAGATAAAAATCTAAATCAAGTAAAACAAACGACACCCGTTAAAGAACTTTTTTCGGTGATAATAAAAAATGACCAGCTTTTATGGACTACCATTTCTATGGCTCTTTTTATGATAGGTTATATGACCACCATAAGTTTCGGACTTTACTATTTTGAATATATTTTCGGCGATAAAAATGCCTACGGGCAGTTTGCTGCGGTCTTAGGTATTTCCCAAATTGCTGCCCTTATCGTATTTCCGCACATATCAAAATTTCTTACGAGAAAAAAAATGTACGGATTCGCAACCCTTTCGGTCGTTATCGGGTATCTTATGCTATACATCTTCGATAAAATGATAATAACAATATTAGCTGCGGGAGTTCTTATCTTTTTCGGACAGGCATTTATACAATTACTTATGCTTATGTTCATAGCCGACAGCGTGGAATACGGACAGCTTAAATTGGGAAGAAGAAACGACTCTATCACATTTTCTTTGCAGCCCTTAATCAATAAAATGGGCGGAGCAATCGCCGCAGGGATTGTCGGTCTTACCGTCGTCGTTACCGGAATTAAAAATGCCGCAGGCCCTCAAGATTTAAGCACAAACGGAATTTTTTTCTTTAAAAATGCAATGTTAATTTTTCCTCTTATTTGTATTGTTTTAGGATATTTTATTTATTCCAAAAAATACATAATAGATGAAAAAAAATATTCCGAGATTTTGGAGCAGCTTGAAAACCGGATATAAGCATTCTCAAATTTTATACATAATATCTTTTTTTCCATATAATACATATAGAACGAGGTAATTATATGGAAATATTAAGTTTTTCTTTATTTGGCTATGAGGGGGAACTTATAAAGATTGAAGCGGATTTAAGACGCGGTTTGCCTATTACTGATATTGTAGGCTTACCGGGTTCTGCGGTAAAAGAAGCCAGGGATAGGGTTCGCGCCGCAATTAGAAATTCAGGCTTAGAATTTCCGCAAGGAAGAATTTTAATCAATTTAAGTCCCGCAGACCAAAAAAAAGAGGGGTCTGCTTTCGATTTGCCTATCGCATTGGCAATTCTTACAGCAAAAGATGTAAATAAAGAGGATGAAAACAACGGCTCGCCGGAAACCGGTGCTGCCGTTATGATTATGGGAGAACTGGAACTATCGGGTTCCGTGCGTCCTGTACGCGGCGTTCTTGGCGCAATCTTTGCCGGTGCTGCACAAGGAATAAAATATTTTATCGTACCGAAAGAAAATGAAGAAGAAGCCTCAATTCCCGAAAATGTAAACGTTTTCGGAGCTTCTACACTAACGGAAGCCTTGGATTTATTTTTACATATTCAATATGACGATACCAATTCTCCGGTAAAAACTCTGCCTAAACATACACTTATACATAAAAACCTTTTTCCAAAACTTGAATTTGTGTGGTCGGATGAATCTGAAACGGCAAATGATATTCCAAATATGCAGTTTGAAAATATACACGGACAAGACCAATTAATCAGAGCTTTGGAAATCGCTGCGGCAGGCGGGCATAATTTAATAGCATACGGACCGCCCGGCTGCGGAAAAACCCTCTCATTACAGCGTTTTAATACGCTTCTTCCCGATATGGATACAAAAACGGCACGAGAGACTACAAGAATATACAGTACGGCAGGACTGCTTCCCGCCGAGCGGGGAAAAGACGTTTTATTAAAGCGCCCTCCTTTTAGAATGCCCCATCCGAATGCAAGTATGGAAGGCATGATAGGCGGTGCAGGAAAATGCACACCGGGAGAAGTTTCGCTCGCCCATGGCGGCACTCTTTTTTTGGATGAAGCGGCTCAATTTAAAGCAAGCGTTTTGCAAACCTTGAGAAGCCCGCTAGAAACAGGAGCGGTAACATTGAGCCGTGCCGGAAGAAGCAGCACTTTTCCCGCCCGCTTTCAACTTCTGCTTGCAATTAACCCCTGTCCATGCGGAAATCTGGGGGCATCAGGAAAAATATGTACTTGTATGCCCGCCGAAATTGAAAAATATTGGAAAAAACTTACGGCACCGCTTTTGGATAGATTGGATATACGGATTGCGGTTAAGCCACCCAAACCCGAAAGCCTTTTACAACCATCTAAATATTCAACATCACAAATGCGGAAAGATATACAAATTGCAAAAACAATGCAAATTGAAAGAGCAAAAAATATTTACAAGGAAAACTATATGGATGCAAGCCTTTATGGAAATTCAAAAATTCTGCCGCAGGATATACCGATAATATGCCGAATGACGGAAGAAGCCGAAAGAAATTTCACTTCGTTTGCCGAATTAAAAAAACTTTCGGGGAGAGGAAGTCATGCCGTTTTGCGGATTTCACGGACAATTGCCGACATAGAAAAAGCCGAGAAGATTTCTCTTTCTCATATTGAAGAAGCGATTGCATTACGTCAATGGATAAATTATCTTCCCGACTTTTTATAAAAAACCGGCAATTATTCTTTTTCTATCAGTTCAGCTAATTTTTCTGCCGTAAAACCGAGAGCTTCTGCAACCTTCCCGCCGGGTGCGGAAGTACCAAAGTCTTCAATCGAGAAATTATCACGCCTGCAGGCAGTAGTCCAGTTTTCCCAACCTTGTCGCACTCCCGCTTCTACCGTAATAATACGTATTTCTTTTTTGCAGCCCCCCAATATCGAGTGACGCACTTCTTTTGCGCTTTGCTCAAAAAATTCTTTTGAGGGAACGGAAACAACTCTTACTTTTTTTGTCTTTACGAGGCTTGCAGCTTTTACTGCCATACTTACTTCGGAACCCGTTGCCAAAACGGTAACGTCAGGCATTCCCGTTACATCCTTTACAACGTATGCCCCGTCTTTAAAATGATTGCGCCAATTCTTGTCGGCTTTTTCCAAGACAGGCAAACTTTGACGGCTCAAAATAAGACAAACAGGCCCGCTTTTATGTTTTAAAGCGAGTTTCCATGCTTCACAAGTTTCTTCGGCATCACAGGGACGCAAAACTAAAACATTAGGAATGGCACGCAAAGCGGCAAGCATTTCTATGGGCTGATGCGTTGGGCCGTCTTCCCCTACAAAAATAGAATCATGAGTAAACACAAAAATTGATGGAATCTTCATCAAAGCGGCAAGCCTTAAAGAGGGGCGGAGATAATCTGCAAAAACAAGGAATGTCGCACAAAAAGCTCTAAACCCCCCGTGCAGTTGAATTCCATTTGTAATTGTACCCATAGCGAATTCCCTGATTCCATAATGTATATATCTGCCTAAAGGATTTTCATTGGTAAAAGCCGGTACACCATCCAAACCGACGGCATTAGGTCCTTCCAAATCGGCAGAACCTCCTACCAGATTTGTAATCATTGCGGCATTTCCGCCGGTAAACGCATTTAAAACTTTTTTTGAGGCGGCTCTTGTCGCAAGAGATTCTCCTTGTGCAAAAGACGGCATCGTTACGCTTTCAATTAAGGAATCGGGAATACCGCCCTCTGCAAAGACGCAATCCCATTCTTTCCTTTTTTCAGGATATTTTTTACTCCACTTGCCGAACGTCTTGTTCCACATCTCTTCGGCAGCGGAAAGTTCTTCTCTCCTTTTCTTAAATAAAGAATAGGCTTCTTCTGCAACAAAAAATTCTTTTTTAGGATCGAGACCTAAATTCTTTTTAGCCTCTTCAATTCCTTCTTTTCCGAGAGGTGCACCATGCGCTTTATTTTTTCCGGCGACGGTGGGTGCGCCTTTTCCAATAACGGATTTTAACATAATAAGCGACGGACGCTCGTCTTTTTTAGCTTCGGCGGTAAGGTTTTCTATATCCTCATAAGAATACATAGAACCGCTTAAAACTTGCCATCCGTAAGCCTTATACCGCTCGGCTATGTTCTCGGTAAAAGTAATATCCGTCGAACCGTCGATTGTTATTTTGTTCTCGTCATAGTAAACAATAAGTTTACCTAGTTTTAAATGCCCTGCCAAACTTGAGGCTTCCGATGAAACGCCTTCCATAAGACAGCCCTCTCCGACAAGAGTATATGTATAGTGGTCTACTATTTTATATTCTTTAGTATTGAATTTTGCAGCAAGCATTTTTTCTGCAATAGCCATTCCTACGGCAGTAGAAATGCCTTGTCCTAAAGGCCCTGCGGTAGTTTCAACACCGGGTGTTTCGCCGTATTCGGGATGTCCCGGGCATTTTGAACCGAGCTGTCTAAAAGTCTTTATATCATCAAGTGAAATATCATAGCCGGCAATATGCAAAACCGAATAAAGCAGCATTGAACCGTGTCCTGCCGATAATATAAAGCGGTCTCTGTCTTTCCAATACGGATTTACAGGATTATGTTTTAAAATTTTCCCGTAAAGTACAGCAGCCAATTCTGCCGCTCCCAACGGCAAACCGGGATGTCCTGAGTTTGCTTTTTCAATGGCATCCATTGAAAGACTCCTAATTGAAAGTGCTACAGCTTCAAGTTCATTTTTCATAAAAAACCTCCCTATAAAATAAGCAAGCGGAAGAAACATCAGTTTCTGAGCATTGCGTATTTTCCGCACTTTTGCAACGTCAGTGAAAAAGTGCATACAATAAAACGACGTTTGCGTAAGCAAACTCGATGTTTAACGAGGCAGACGGCACTTCGGCTGCCGAAGTTAAACCTCCGGTTTATTTGCTATCTATATTATTTAAATAATGTATAATATCTTCCTTTATTTTATCATAAATATCCGCAATATATACCAAGGATATATTTAACGTACCCAGCAGCGGCTCTGCTTCTTTTTCTTCCGCTTCTACAAGAAATTGGGCAGCCGTAACTAATTTTGAAAATATTTGCGACATACTAATCGATATTTGTTCATCTAATAAGTTAGGTGTAATTTTTTTTGCATTCAATATATTTAAGAGAAGAAGAATATCTTTGTATGTCTCAGTCCAAAGCCGTCTTAGGTCTTTTAGTTCTTTATCTTTAAAAGGATTATAAATATCTGCATACACCTCATAAGCCGATGCTAATATATTTTTACAGGACGTTTTATCGTCTACATACGTCTTACTAAATTTTTCTCGTTCCGGCGGAAGAATAAAATCTAAAGTTTTTTTGATAAAGATATCTTCAGTTATTTTATCAGCCCTTTCAATATAATGTTCCGAGATAAACTGAACGGTAAACAAACGCAATACATCTTTGGTAATGGGAAGTTCCAAATGTCTGTAAAAAAATTCTTCTATCTCGTCATCATATACATAAAAGTCTTCAAACCACATATTTTGATATGGGAAAGGAAGCTGCGTAAACCAAAATTTTTGCTCAAGCCCATAATCAACCAGACCGAAAACAGAGCTTTGTTTAAAATAATTTTCAAGCGTTTCTGCAGGTAAATGGAAAAGTTGCTTTTCAGCATAAAAATATGCGTAAGACAAAAATTCTCCCGTTTCGGAATGGAAATCCAGCACAGCGAAAGATTCGGTTAAGGCTTTTTCAAAATGGGTAAACCAGTTTTTGGATTCTTTTTGAGTAGGCTCAGGGCAAGGCTCGTCTACAATTTCAAATACGGCATTCTCCCAATCAACAATTCTAAGAAGCAAATTAAAGGGTTTACCGATATTATATATATTATAAATCTTTGAAAAATTAAATGTCAAAAACGGAAATACAATATCAAAGGGGCTCTGCTCATTTGCGGCAGTAAAAAGTTCAACGCTTTTTTTATTATTTTCTAAAATATTTTGCAAAATTATATTTTCGGTATAGAGAAAATAAAATTCTTTTATTTCTTCAAACCGCATATCCCTTTTAACTCTTTGAATTTTTTTGCCTTTATATAAAATCGTTACGTCATGCGGAAATATTCCTTCCGGCAAAAACGGCAGCAAGCGGGCAGCAGGAATAAATACGCCCTTAGATAATTCCATATCCGAAATATTTACGGGGAAAACCTTATCTTTAAAAAATATTTTTTTTGGTACGCAAATTCTATCTTCTTTTTTTTGGTTCGCCTCACCATAAACAAATACAAGTCCGCAATTTACCAAACAATCAATAAGAAAATCCAAAAAATTTCGAGATTTTTTTTTATGCAAAAAATCTGCAAGAGCCCCTAGTGTAAAAGGAGCATTTGCAGTATCGATAAATTCAAAAATTTTAGGAAGCAATTTTTCTAACTCATCATCCATAATGTCATCCGGCTTAGGAGTGTACCATAAGACGCATTTTTTTTCAATTAGTTTACTACATAATGTCAAAATTTTCTATAGTTTCCCACATCTCATAAAAAATCCCCCATCCGTCTAAAACCGGATGGGGGAAAAATGATTACAAAAAAAGGTATCGCCGTTATTTTAACGGCGATGCCTAAAACTCTTATTTTACCTTACAAAAACGCCTACTCGCCTATGTACTTAACAACACGGTAGACATTACCCGGCGTATAACCGACAGCGGCTTTCCAGCCCAAGGTATTATTGCGATCAACCTCTATACAGGCACGTGCAGCACCGGCACGGTTCTGCATTGCGGCAGTCATTACATTCCAAGCACCTTTTTCATTCTCAGTGCCGTCTGCGTTCCATGTTTTTACCAAATTCTCATCGTAATACGCAATTTGAACGCCGTCATACGCATTTATTTTGCTCAAAAAAGCCACGTAGGGGATTCCTTGGCTCATCGTAAGCTCTACCCATGAACCGTTTTCAGCAATAACAACGCTTTTATCAAACGTATAGGGATTAGCTCCTTGGTTCCTTTCCTTTGACTTTACATAGCAAATCTGCCCTCTTGTATTGCGGAACACAATGTGCAAATAACCTAGATAGTCAAATTGAGCGGCAAAATAATCCGAAGCACGTCCCTCATTATCGTCGCCTGCGGGAAGCACCTTTTGCACCTTCCAATTTGCAGCAGCAGTAGGAGCGTTTGAAGAAGCCCGTGCGAGACGCAGGGTACCGGTATCGACATCGGCATAAACCACAACGGGCATACGGTTTGTGTCTACAGCGATTGCACAGTATTCGGCGGTACCGCCGGCACGAGAAATAGTTTCAAATTGTCCTCCATCACCATCTGCAAGAACCGCAGAGTTTCCACCCGTATATGAACCCGTATCATCATTATCTTTACCTCCATCAAGATTAATCCACGGTATCTCATGACTATTACCTGTATATCCTGACGCATTGCTTACAACTGTAGAATACTTAATGGATGCTGAAAGCGTATCATAATAAGCTATATGTATGGAGCTATCTTTTCTTGCAATACGGAAATTTTTAAACTGCTGCAATTGCCTATTATGATAGAAAAGTTCAAACCTATAGAACCATCCTTTAAGTCTTCCACCAGAGTTAAACCAGCTTGCTTTTTTATCATAACAATATAAACCGCCCGCACCACTAAAATTAGAGTTCCAATTAGACTCAGCACCTCCATGATAATTTGCCGAATATAACACATTGATATCGTTTGTATTATTTATGCTTATTGCAGCTTCCTCAGGAGGATCATAAGCATGAAAAACCTCTTTAAGAGAAGATGGTTGTCCTGGTGCTTCTATTTGGGAATAATAGACACTTGCTTTCGAATAATTACTAAACGCCGCATACAAAGTACCGCTCAAAGTCATAGCCATACTGGGATACTTAGGGTTTCCACTGCCTTCAAACTGTTCATCATCCTTCCATACGTGAACCTCAATGTCGTCAGTCCAGTATTGCGTTTCCGGCCGGTTTGCAATCTTCTGCCGGTTATAGGGCTTACCGTTATTGGTTAAGTTATTAATAGCCTTTACACCGCCTACGGTAATTTCAATCTTACCGGATTTTGCCGTTGCAGGAAGCGGAAAACCATAATATGCCGGAGTAGGAGGAGCCGATACAGCATCATGAAATTTAACATCTACCGCTGCTGCCACGCCCGGAATTGTAGCCTTTGCTTCCCCCGTAAGGTTAAAGCCTTCCACTGTTACCTTATCACCGCGCAGTAGGTTATAAGCACCCGAACTTGAACGATGTGTGTTGTAGGTATTCGGGCGTTTGAGGGCGGTAATATACGGCACAATATTGACCTTTTCGCTCTTTTTCTGTGAGGTTCCGGCATACAGCTTACCGCTTGTCAAGGTCTCGGGAACATCATTTTTAGCATTGCCGTTTACTTTTTCCCAGCGGAGTTTCTCTTTAGTAGGTTCTTTGTCCTTTGCAGTAACTTCGGTAACTTGAACCAAATACAAGGCTTCGCCTTCTCCAAAGCTGATAAATTGACCTTTCTTTACGCTATCCTTATCAACAACAAGCACTTTAAGGTCGGCTTCGCGGGTTCCGGTTAACGCTGTAGGCTCTTCATCATTGCCGGCGTTCGTCGTACCTGCGGCATCCGTTACTTTTACTGTAACCTCATGGGCTTCCTCCGGGGTTCCGGTGTCCCAAACATATTCCCACTCAACATAATGCCCCGTATTCGTTATTTTTTCCGAAACGATTTTTAATGCACTTGAAGTGTCCCATGCGCCTGATGTATAGGTATTACTTACAGCTGTGTCAACGCCGGTCAATTCGATTTTAGACAAACGGATATTATCATAGGCTATGCCTCGAAGCTTTACCTTGCCCGAAAGACTTTGATGGTCATTTATTGACGCAATTTTAGAATATTCTATATGACCGTGCTCGGTAATAGATTTAACTGTAGTCTGCTCACTATTATCCCAAACTATGGTCTTATCGACACTGTTATCGGTTTTGCTATTGTAATACATCGGCATAATATAACCTGTGGGCTTAACATCATCTTTAACATCAACCGCAACGGTAATATCCATTTGGGCATGCCATGGTTTCGGGTCGCCGGCAACTTCATCGGTAACTACTAAAATCAGCTTTTGGTCATTCTTGTCGCCGATCTTGTTGTCGTGTGTATTACTATCTTCATCTTCGTTAGCAAAACAACCGTTTAAGTTGAGCGTTATTACATTAGGCTGCGTTGTTGTTCCGCTGCCGGAAGTAACTTCATGGGCTGCATTAACTTCACCTTTATACAATTTTACCGTACGGCTGCTTCCGTAACCACCCGTCAATTCAATAACAAGCTCGGACTTCTGCGCATTTTTATAAGCAAATATGGAGGAAACATCTATCGTATGCCGATAATCCTGATCCTCATTAAGAGCGTTTAACGGCAAAGAAGGCAGATGTACTTCATCGCTATCAGCCTCATAAGCACCATTACCCGAAAGGTCGGTATTAAAGGTTATTTTGTTTATTTTAAGCGGATCATTTTTTACCCGCACCGGAATTGATTTATCGGTCTTATTACCTGCGCCGTCAGTTACGGTAATTTTAAGCGTTCCTTTTCCATTATGAACCGTAGAAGTATTTAAATTGCCTGAGAAACTGTATAAATTTCCCGCCTCATTTTTTATTGAAGTCGCCTGAGCTTCCGTCTTTCCGGTTACGCCGGTTACGCCGTCAATGGTAAGTTCGGCTTTTATATCAACAGGACCGGAACCGGAATCTTCTACAGAGCCTTCAAATTTAAAACTTGCACCGCTTATAATGTCGTATTTTTTTACTATCATATAATATAAGCCCGTACCGTTCAAACTCGAAGCACCAGCTAAGGTAACTTTATAATTACTTCCATCAGGAACTATTGAAGAAACGGTGTATTCCTTTTGATTTACCACGACCGTATAAAGCTCGTGTTTTGTGTCTTTTATAACTCCGGCAAAATCCGTAAAGACCCCGCCGGTAAAGTCCGCTTTATTGGCTTTATCATTATACTTTGAAAGCCCTATTTCACCGATTGCCGCCAACGGAACACTGTTATCATATTTTAACCTGATAGCGGTAAAGACATCTTTCGCAGTACCGTCAGTCCGCCCGTCTTTTGCAGAAATAGTAAATTCTATCTCCCCCGCTTTTTCCGAATACTGCGTAGTATCAATAGGAATATCAAATTTTTTACCGGAGGAAATATCGGTAAACCAGGTCGCAGTACCTACACCTTGCAAGGGCTGAACACCGCTCGGTAAATTGTTTGAAGAAGTAGTTGCCGATGCAATTCCGGAGCTGTGCGTTACCTCTCCCGTTATATGAGAAGCACTACCTTTTATCCATTTGCTTAAGGGAACATACGTTGCTCCGTCCTGTTTAATTTCGGAGAACTGAGCAACATCCGAGCTGATTGAAAATTTTCTTTCGACAGTCCACTCGCCCGTTGTACCTCCTGCAATACCCTGCACTTGGAAAAATACGTCGGCATTGATATCGCCATTTAAAATATCGGTTACAACATTTTGAGGCAATGTATAAGACCAAAAATTAATACCGCCGGGCTCGGATACTATGTCAACACCGGTACCGTAATCTTTTCCGCCAAGCGTCCAAGTAGTTCCGGCAGCAGTGCCATCCTTACGAAGTTTTAACTTTATTTTTGTTACTTTATCCGTTGCAGCAGGGTTTGCAGTTCTTGCAATACCGCTTATTGCAACGCCTGTTCCAAGTTTATCGCCGTTATGAGGCGAAAGGATTTCTATCATAGGTGTGGAACCGTCCGGGTCAAATTGAAGTGCATACTCCGCCGATTCAACTTCATTTCCTGCGGCATCCTTTCCTTTAAGTTTTAAATTTATTTTCCAAATTTTAGATGGATGTGCAGGCGGCACAGCACCTAAACTTGACTCTTTATATTCGGGGAAATGATTAATCTTAAGTTCCCAAGTGGAACCGGTTTTAGTAAGTTCACTTAAAACTTTACCGTTCACTTCATGTTTTTTAATCCAGTCACTAGTTCCTATTTTGTACTCAAGACTGTCGGGAACTATACCTGCAACAGGAATGCCGGGAGTACTCGGCTTCGGCATATCGGCAAATTCACCAACTATCGTCATATCTTCAAATGCAACCGTATCATCAGTCGGAGCGGTCTTTGTTATTGCCGGCTTTGTAAAGTCCGTTTTTATTACTTCTGACCATATTTTCTCAAAGCCGGATTTATCTTTTACCGTTATTTCCAGTTTTACCGAGCCTTCTTCGGTTAAATCAATATCGGTAATATCCCATGCCTCAAATGTTTTACCGTCTTCGCTAATATCGCTTGTACTTATATGAGTTCCCGCTTTAGCAGCCGCAGTACCTAACTTTAACGAAACGGAATCAATTTGCGACTTATCATAGGCAAAAACCCGTACCGAAAACTTTTTGTTGTTTTCATTGCCTACGACCTCACCGGATGTCAGTAATTTTTCACTGCTGCCGTAAGAAGCCCCGAGCGTGTACTTAACGCCGTTACTCTTAATTTCAGGAGGCTGCGTATCCAAGGCAAAAGTAAAGTCGGTTCCGATTGCATTTGTATCTTTTTCGCCCGATAGTTTCGGCTGTTTTAAGGGAGCAGCATCGGAAGATTCAAAGACGGAATCTTTAGCATCCGTTACTTTAATCTTAAAGTTTATCGAAGGATTATCGGCAACAGTATCAGGCACTGAAATTGACCATAACGTATTACCGGCACTCATATCGGCATCTTTATAGCCCGCACCGCCTATTTTTATTTCAACCTTCTTAACGGCACCGTCATCATCTTCAACCACACCGCTTATCTTTCTGGTACCTGCAAGTTTTGCAGAATTAAGATGCTCAAAACTGTTGATAGTAACTTTAGGTTTATCGGTTTCTTGGTCTACCAGTATTTTATGAGTTACTTGCTTGATATTTCCTGCTAAATCGGTTGCAGTAATGGTAAAAATTACCTCACCGCCGCCCGTGTATTGCGTAGTATCAATCGGCATGCTCCAGTTAAAGCCTGCATTTTTATCAAATGTTTGATCTACCTTACCCTTATTATCTTTAACGGTAACCTTATCCAAACCTACATCATCGCTCACCTTACCTTCAAGTGTTATACTTTTATTTACCGTAGTGTTCTCTGCAGGGAAAATATCTTTTATCACAGGAGCGGCTGTATCAACTTTAAATGTAAGCGTACGCTGAGTAGTCCTCCCCGCAGCATCTTCTGCGGTTATATAGACCGTATATGTATCTCCATTATTTGCACTTAAACTTGTATATGCTATCGCCGGAAAGGTGAAATTTTGTACGGTATTTCCGCTTATAGAAATAGCAGCAGGTACATGTACATCCGCACTTCCTTTTTTTATTACAATGGAAACTTTTTTCATGCTATTAGAGTCTCTAACCTTTCCCGTAACGGCAACATTATCATTTGCTTTTATCATAACGATATTGTCGGTTTTACCGTTTATTTTTAAGTCAGAAAGCTCAGGATCAGCTTTGTCAACAAAAAAGTTTACTGAAGGTGATACTCCGGTAGTTTCCAAGTTGTCTTGAGCAGAAAAGTAAACGCTATATTTGCCCTCAGCCAAATCTGCCGGAGGCATTCCTTCAGTATCTAAACCGGAGAATACAAAAAGCTGTGGAGTTCCCCCCTCTTTTGTATAGTGAGCTTTTATTGTCCCGCTCTTTATAGGGAGAATATCAAAAAGAGAAATTTTAAACTTAGGTTTCGATTTATCGGTACGGCTGCCTGCCTGCGGTTCTATCGGTGTAATACTAGGACCTTTCGTATCGATAATTACCACATATTCTTTTTGTACCGAACCCGATTTTACCGTAAATACATACCGCCCATCATCGCTGCCGTTTGTTTGCGGAGTAAAGGTTATCACGTATTCCTGTGCAGCAACACCGCTTTTACCGCTTTTAAAGCCGGTAATTTCATTTCCGACAGTTATGCCTATAGGTGGAGTAACCGACGGATGTAAGCCGGCTAAATTATAGGCTGCACCGTCTTTAGTTGCAGACAGATCAAAACTCTGCTGACTTGCCCCGGATGACTCGCCTTTTACTTTCAGTTTAAATGTGTTCTTTACATATTTTGCGCCGTTGTATGTATCCCCTTCATTTTCAGGATAATGAGCATCGCCGCTCTCTTTTTTTATACCAACAGTTAATGTCAAAACAGAACTTTCTACTGTTATGGTACACTTCCATTCCTTTGTTTTGCCGGAACCGTCTTTTAAGGTAAAAGTAACTTCCGTAGATCCGATATTAAAATTTAACGGATAATTAACAACATACTTGCCGCCTTCATATCCGACAGGAATGTCTATACCCGCTTGACTTGCCGTGTTGTAATTATATTTGGCAGTAAGTGTTTTAACGCCGCTGCCCTCATCGATAAATTCGCCCTCAACACCTATCGTACTTGAATTTACCGTTACGGCACCCGGGCTGTTAAAGCTTTCTATTTTTTGCGCACCGAATTTCATCTGCTTAAATTCAGGATCTTTTTTATCAATAACTACTTTTATACCGGTTTGAGAAACGGTTTTTCCCGCATTATCCTTTACTTCCAGTTTAACAAGTCTTTCTCCGTCATTATCTGTAGACGTAAAGTTTTTCGTAAAGGTGTATATTTTATTTGTGCCGTCATACGTTAAACTATCCGCAGCAGAAAACGCTTCACCAGCAAGCGATAATTTTACATTTTCTTTCTTTAAACCGTTGCTTTCCTTAATCTCTCCGCTTATTGTAAACGTAGAATCACTAAAAATTATTTTATTACCTTTTTCAATATCCGCTATAGGCAGATTATTTATCGTTAGAATCTCCGGTGCAGCCGAGTCATAATCAAACTTAAGGGTAAAATCGTTCATTTCATTAGCGAACTTATCTGCTCCCTTAAATGTAAATACGTAGCTGCCCTCGCCTCTTCCTCCAAAACCTGTTAGCTTCCAAGAACCTTTTTTCTCTAAACTTAAACTTGATGTGATGTCAGTTCCGTTAAATGTACCGCTTACACTAAACGTATCAAAGTTTACCCCTACTCCAACTCCGTCATAAATTTGCCCCGATATTTCAGGTAATTCTTTACGGACAACATAAACATTGTTTTCAAAGCCCGTTACCGTAAAATTAGGAGCATCAGTGTCATAATATATTTGATATTGCTTTTCAACACTTATTTCGTTCTCTTTTGAGGCAGCCTTTACTACTATCGTGTAGCCGGCACTTTTAAATACCGCTCCTTCTTTAAATAAGTCTTTCTTTATTGTAAAATCGACATCGCTGGCAGCTTCTACATTCTTTTTTATATCTTCCGACACAGCATTTCCCCATGCGTTTACAGCCTTTCCATCTTTTCTTAATTCATAAGATACTTCCACGGGATAGGTTTCGCTTACTACGCTGACGGTAAATTTTACGTCTTCTCCGCCTTGTGCAAATACGGTCTTTGTTATATTTACCGCTTCTTCTACTCCGTCGGCATTCAATTCCTTTTGTTCTTCATTATTTATTTTTTTTACCGTAATTACAGGAGGTCTGCCGGCTCCAACTACTTTAAACCCATACTGATATTCCATCGCTGAAGCGTTTGTTTCCTCTACATTTCTGCCGTTTCCGCCGCCCTTCGCCGGTAAATCTTTATCGTTCGGTATTACGTGATTCTTACCCTTATCCTCGCCTTTTACTTGCAAGATATAGGTCTTTCCTACTTTTACATTTTCTCTGGTCAGTTTTAATGATACCAAATAACCGGTAGACCCTTGCGGTACGACTTTTTCAGGTTGCAGTTCTATCGCTCCGCTATCTTCTCCTACTCCCGTATTTACATCTTTCCCCTGCCCACTAAATTTTTTATAGGATTCATAGTCAAATAAGTAATATTTAAATTCTTTTGATGCCGCTAAAGGCACATTGTCGGTGTTAGAACTTATTCTTACCGTTATCATGCTTTCTTGAGTTTGAAGATAGTCTTTAAAGCCGTCTTCACTACCGGTGCTTTTCGGAGTAAAGCCCACTATTTCATAAAGCGGGCTGATTACGGGGTTTAAACCGAATAATCCTATTTTGCTTTTCTGAGGCTCCTCAAGTGAACTGTCCGCTTTCTCAACTTTAAAGTTTACGGCTCCATCCAGTACACCCTCTTTCAAGCCTTTTAGTATACGTTTAGCTTCTTTTTCTTTAGCCGATGCTTCATTTTTGGACGCTCCGCGATAATAACGTTCGTTCATCATGCTGTATAGTTCATCTACTGTGTAATTAGGGAAGACTATGTTATATAAGGGTGAATATAAATAATATACATTTGTATAGTTACCCTCTTCAGGCGATTTACCCGCTATGCTGTCAGGGCTGTCATATTCTCTTGCATTATCCCACAATTCAATACCTAAATAGTATTCTTTGCGTCCTGCAGTTTTGTTTTTTCCGTAAAGGTTCCTATAAAATCCGGGTCCTTTTCTAAAACTGTCCAATTTTATTTTTACCGTAGGCGGAACATTTTTCTCTTCTTTTTCACATATTTTACTCGTATCGTTTTTGTCATAAGCACTTACTTTTAGTTTTGATATACCTGAGTCGTCTGCCGATTGTCCGTCAAGCCATATTTCGTCTCCAAAGGTATCTACGTCGTTTGCCGCAAGATCAACCCCCAGTGTACCCGGACGATTCAATACCAAAATCGGCGGAGTATTGTCGATTTCTAATACGGTCTTTGTTTCGGCTGTTTTTCCGCTTAAGTCCGTTACCAAGACGGTTACATTATAAGAACCGTCCGGAAGCGGAAAATTTCCGTTTTCATCTTTACGGTTAAATACGGCACTCCACTCTCCGCTCGTCCCCTTTAGTTCGGCATTTACCATCCCCGATGACACTTTGAAATCGCGGTGTTCCATAAGAACCGTTACCGCCGATATGCCTCCGTCGTCTCCCGCTTTGCCCTTTATCGTAAATGAATTCCTTATTTTGGAATTGATAGCGGGACTTGTTATTGTTACAGTCGGAGGATTTATATCTATCGCTCCTCCAAGCGCTACATTGTCTTTACAGGTTGCCAATAATAATACGCTCAGTATTACACCAAATGCTTTTAACATTGTTCTCTGTTTTTTCATAGTTTATACCTCAAAGCCATACCTTCCGGTGTCCGTGCCGGAACCGATGAAAAATAGTGCATAACAGCCGATAGTAAAATTCATAGTCCAATAGAATCTTACATAGAGCATACACTGCCATAATTTAAATATAATACCAAATATCTAAAATGTCAAGGGAAATTCAAAAATTCAAAAAAAATTATAAGAAATAATTTCCTCTATGTGGAGATATAGTTCCAATTCCGCCTTAAATAAACCCGATTCTATATAAAGACGCGGATTATTCTTTATTAACATCTCGCCTGAAATTTCTTTAGGCTTATTTTTGACGAATTTACGCGCATATTCACGAATTGCATTTTTTGCCGCTTCTGTATACGCGTTATAAACACCTTTCAATTCATCTGAACGCTCCCCCATTCCCCTCCCCTTTACCGTCTTATGAGAAATACTTTTCCAAAATTCAAGGCGTATTGCCTTACTTTCCGGTATTCCGTATTCCGCCCAACAATAACAAAAAGGATATTTTATTTCAACATCGGTAATAAAAAAATTTTTATCGTTTTTTTCAATTTGAAAAATAGGCATAAGTTCGAAAAATTCTTGTACATTCCGTTTTTTATCGTACGGTGTATACGAAAATTTCCAGCCGTAAATCATTCCAGAAAGAATATAGCGGGATAATTCGTTGAGTGCTTCTTTAGGCGGTATATTTTGTTTAGGCGGCTTATCATCAAAAGTACCCGGCTCGGTTTCCAAAAATACCCAAACGGGAGAGCGCACTATTACAGCCGTTTCGGAAGATGTTCCTGAATATGTGTCCGCACAAATTGATAGAGAAAGAAAAAAACTAAACCCGAAAAAAAAGAAAGTTTTCTTCATACTTCGCTTATCGAAAAAAAATAAGCAAAACTTTAACTAATGCCGTCCCGAATTCCATACTTTAAGAGGATTTATGCCTAATCTAACCGCTATATAGAACCAGCCTGCAATAAGCCCCGTAAAATGGGTAAGATGAGCGATGCCGTCGTTTAACGAAAACATACTTAAAAGTTCCAGAACGGCATATCCGATAATTAAAATCGGGGCGGGTACAGGTAATATGCCCCAAATATAAATAACGGATTTCGGAAACATAACGGCATACAGCAGTAATACGCCGAAGACGGCACCCGAAGCACCTATTAAATTTATGGTATAAGCACCGAATGCGGTATACACTGCAAAACTTAATATTCCGCTTAACGTACCTACGAATAAGTAGTATAAAACGAATTCTTTTGAACCTATTGTGCGTTCGGTAGGTATTCCGAAAAAAAACAAAGCCAGCATATTAAACAACAAATGAAAAACATCGCCGTGTATAAATTGATATGTAAAAACCTGCCAATACATGCCTCGCGCGATAATAAAAGCGGGAATAAGCCCTAAATAAAAATTCAATTCGATAAACAAAGTTTTTAAAATAAAAACAGCAATATTGATTCCTATGATTACGGAAACCGCATTTTTATAGGTATATTTAAAAGGTTTTCTTAAAAAATTCATATATGTAATATGCACAATTTTTTATTTTGAGGCAAGACAGCAAAGGGACTTTTAAGCAGGAATATTTAATTCGGGAACATCCAAAATAACATAATGTTTTAAAATTTCAATAAAACCTTCAAAGCTTTGCATATTTTCTTCAAGGGCAGTAAACCTTTCTTTATTCCGTGTAGAAATTATCATAGCTTTTAAATTATTGACATATTCCGGAATAGATTTGTGAGAATCTTTTACAATTAAATTACAAGCCGTAAATAAATCGAAGTATTGCCTGCCTGCCTCATTGACAATGGAAGCAGCCTTCATATTGATAACATCTATAATTTTTGAAAGAGGACGCTCAAAGTCTCCTCCGGCTTCAAGCCGTGTTAAATAACCTTTTATTACGTCGACAGAATGTTCTGTTTTTGTAGTCATAAATTCTTCAAATTCGGTAAATTTTCCCAATATCGAAGAACAATAATAATAATTGGATGCCAACTCTTTTTGAAAATTCTTATCTTCAAAATAGCCCTCAACAATAAGTTCCCTCAAAAAAGGCTCAATTTTTGATTCAAAAAATACTTTCGTATAGGTTTTAATAATTTCAATAGGCTTTATCCAATCGAGAGAAAGATTTGTTACAGCTTGGATTCTTTTATTCAGTTCTTCATTATAGATTTGAATACCGAAAAGCTCCATTTTATTAAAAACCTTATCTACCAAACTTGCCATTTGAGCTTCCTGCTGCATTTTCAATATTTTTTTTGTATCGGCATTAAAAATTGCGGTCAGCCGATGCCGGTATTCCTCTAAAGTCGAAACGGTAGGCTTCGTTTTTACCAAATCTTCAAAAAGAGGATCTTTTTTTATCAGTTTTGCTAAATTGGCAAGAGTATTTCTTCCCAGATTATTTTCTATAATGTATGAAAAATTTTGTAAATCCCGCTTTATGGCAGCTTCATCTCTCCGTAATTTTTCGGGTGCTCCGGAATTAACAAAAAATATTCCGTTTATAAATTCTTCACTTATATGTATATGTTTAATAAGATAATCCAAATCAAGAATATCTTGAAGAATTTCAATACCGTCTATATTTTGAAAATTATACTGCTCCTGAATAACATCCGTCCCGATTAGAGATTCAAATCCCGGATCAAAATGAGCAAAAAACGCATTAAAATTAAAACTGCAAAGGTCAAAAAACGCATATAATTCGGCTGTAATAATATCCACACGTTTGAATTTGGGGTCGGTTATCTGAAAAAGTAAATCGTTAAAAAGTTTATTTTGCTCTTTAATTTTTGTATCAAAGTCGGCATCGGTAAAGTTTCCTATTTTTTCGCACCGGTTTTCCAGAGAAAGGCTATTACGCAAATCCTGCTGCTCCTTTGAAAAAAAGGACTCTACCAGTTTATCCGCAAAAAAACCGGATACCCGTATATCGCTTGAAGCTATTGTAGACTTTAAAATTAACCGCAGCGGCAAAAGAGCGCAATTAAGCTCATAAACGATAATAGGCAAGCCTGCAAGAACTGTGGTCTCAGGCCTAAAAATAGGATATTTTGCTTTTCTTACCTCTGCCGCTAAGGAACGCAAAGCCTTTTGATTTTTAAAGTCTTCCGTACTTGCAGAAAACAGAGAAAAGAAAAAATCGATTATTTTTTGAACAAAATCCGATAAAGACATCACGTTTTTTATTTTATCATAGAGTAAAACTATTTACAAGACCTCGCATTTTAGTGTCAAAATTTTATCAATGATCGTCAATGTTTTATGCAAAAAGTATCAATATCTCTTTTGCAGCAGCTTCTGCAGTAAGAAGACGGATTTGATTTCTGTCTCCTTCAAAATAAAATTCTTTTGTTTTTGTTATAACGGAATTGTTATGCGGATAGGTAAGCCCCATAAAAACCGTGCCGGCTTTTTTCCCCTCAAGGGTGCCGGGTCCTGCAACGCCTGTAACGGAAACCGCAATAAAATTATATATCTGTCTTATCGCGGCAGGAACGGCATTAAAAGCCCCCAAAGCCATAGCACGAGCCGTTTCCGCACTTACCGCCCCGTACCGCTCTATTATGATTTTATCGACACCCAGCAAAGCGGTTTTTGCCTGCGGGCTATAGGTAACGAAACCGCCCCACACAACCTCAGATGCCCCCGAAAATTGCGTAAATCCGCAGGCTATCAAACCTCCTGTAAGCGATTCCGCCGTAATCAATTTAAACCGGTTTTTTTTTAAGCAGTCAAAGGCTTGTTTTATAAAACGGGAATTAAAAGTGCAATCGGTCATAGTGCATTTTACGGCTGACGCGACAGCTGTTCTTTTAATTGAGAAGAGTTAATGGAAAAAAGATTTTTTTCGGTAAAACTACTATTACGTATCATTTTTACAGCACCCTCAAAAGAAACATTATCGGCAATTCTAATTCTTCCTGCCGTAATATCTCCACGCACTGAAGATTCGGAGCGTAAGTCAACCTTATCCGCCGCTGAAAGAGAACCTGTAACTGAACCCTCAACCGTAATTGAAGCTGCCTTAATATATTGCACCCTGCATTCAGCCGTTTTTGAAATAATCAATGTACCTTTAGAATCAATGGCACCGCTGAATTTACCGTCAATTTGCAGTGTTTCGGAAAACTGCATAACGCCGTCAAAAACGGTCTCCCGTCCTAAAACCGTAATATTTTTTTCTTTATTCTTATTGCCCTTTCTCAAAACATATCTCCTAATCAAGATCTTTTACCGATGCCTATCTTAAAAAACCGGACACCTGCCGCACATAATACGGCAAACATTAAAACCAACGCCGTTTGCGCAAAAAAATCGCCCGCAAAAGAATAAACCGTTTTATGCCGTTCTGTCAAGAGAGGTATTTCCGCAATTAAAAACCCCGAAACAAAAGGCGTAAGTTCCGCTTTAATGCTTCCGTTGGGGTCTATATATGCCGTTTGCCCTGAACTTGCCGCCCTAACCAGCGGTACCCTATTTTCTACTGCACGGAATACAGCCATACTTAAATGCTGATTTTGGCAAACCAAACTCTGCGCCCATGCATCATTTGTAATATTTACTATTAAGCGCGCCCCTTTTTTTACAAAATCTGCCGAAATATAACCGAAGCAGTCCTCAAAACAAATCGGTGTACCGAATTTCATTCCGTTTACATCAAATACGGTACGTTCTTCTCCCTTTTCCCAAAAATGAGTATTATTTTCGTTTAAATACGCGTAAATACGGGGAAATATATGTTTATACGGAAAATGTTCCGTAAATGGAACAAGGTGCATTTTCCTATAGGTTGCAGGTTCCGGAGGAATAACATTTTGTTGGGGTATAAAGAGTAAAGCGGCATTGTAGTCAACTCTTCCGGAGGAGGAACCTTTGCCCGTATTTTCTTTAAAAACAGCGTCATCATTCCCGATTAAAAAAGGTACCTGCTGCTTATTTAAGAACTCCAATAATTCCCGCACAAGAACGGCGGCTTCAACATCATTGGCATATT
This sequence comes from uncultured Treponema sp., assembly GCA_938045195.1. Taxonomy (GTDB): domain Bacteria; phylum Spirochaetota; class Spirochaetia; order Treponematales; family Treponemataceae; genus Treponema_B. The sequence goes on along the minus strand of CALINC010000106.1, from coordinate 4,597 downwards.
TATAATGCCATCTTATTCTCGGAATAAAAGCCGTTTCGGGCCATACGACGAGCGAAATATCCTTATGTTCCGAAATTGCATTCTCCGATAATGTTTTTAATGTATAAAAATTATGTTTATATACTTCAATGTTTCCGATCCATGGATCGGTATTAGGCTGAATGAGGGCGATTTTTTTAAATTCAGCAGCAGAATAATCTTGTTTTGCATATAAGCCGTATGCAATAAGCGCAAAAAAACAGCCAAGCCATGCAGCCGCATATTTTCCGTATAATGCGAATATTGACCTGAAATTTCCGCCTTGCATACATTTTAAAATAATTTCTGCACATAACGAAGAAAAAAAAACCAAAATAAGCGAAATACCCCACACGCCGAAAATTGAAGCAGAACGTATCAAAAGCGGGAACTTCCATTGTGTATACCCCAAAATTCCGTACGGATAGCCCATAAACATAAGCGTTTTTATATACTCAAAAGCGACCCATGCAATAGCTTCAAAAATAAAGCCGTATTTGGGAAAAGAAAGGTCTATTATTTTTAATACTAAAAAAAGCAGCGAATATACGATAAAGTAGTATGCTATGATAATATAAATTGCCGCAGGATGAAAAAAAATAATCCAAAAATTAAATAAAAAATACAAACATACGCCTGTAAAGCCCCCCCATACAAAAGAGGTTTTTATATGTATTCTTTTTATAAGCAAAAAAAGCGGAATTAATGCAATATAGCCTAAAAAAGAGAGTCCTGAAGTAAATAAGATATTGGGATGAGACGCAGCAAATAAAAAAGCACCTAATATTGCCAAAATCAAATTAAACGGAAAGCGGGACTTTTTTTTTAAGTGTATACTGCCAATTTTTTCCGTCATTTTTTTCCGATAGTTTTAGTTTTTTTTGCTTTTAACGAATCTTTTAAATCTTTAGAAGGTTTAAAATGTACTTTACAATGAGATGAAACCTTAATCATATCTCCGGTTTTGGGGTTCCGTATGGTACGCTCTTTAACCGGCACGACTTCAAAAGTTCCCAAACCTCTAATTTCAACATTTGTACCGTCTTTCAAGGCATCGGAAATAGAGCTGACAAAAAAGCCGGTAATAATTTTAATCTGTTTTAGTTGATACCCCTCATTATCGCGGTAAATTGAGTCTATTATATCACTCTTTGTCTTTTTAGTTTTCATAATGTTTAAATAATCAATAAAAAAATACCGCAACTACCTTGCAGCGGTTATTGCGGTGTTAAAGTTAAAATGCTTATTTCGCCGAAAAAGAAGCATTATACAACAAGTGCATTCTCGACTTTTTCCTTGCCGCAGAATTTTTAGTTAAAATTCCTTTTCGAGCGGCAGTATCAAGTTTACTTGACAACTCTCGAAGCAATACGCCCGCATTTTCCGCATTTCCCGAATGAACGGCATCCGTATATTTCTTAGCTGCCGTCTTTACTGCACTTTTTACCGAGCGGTTGCGCATTCTGCGGACTTCACTCTGATTATGTCTTTTAATTGCAGATCGATTTTTCACTTATTTTAGACCTCCGTGAATTATTTTAAAACCGCATATAACGGTTATAATCGACTAGATTACACTATATCAATTTTTTTTGCAATAGCTACGCGCAGTTTTTTTGCATCCTCTGCGCTCAATCCCAAATCGCACGCTATATCCAAATCTTTAAGCGATTCAGTATACATTTTTAATTTATAATATGATAAAGCACGTCTAAAATAAACATGAGATTGAAATTTATTTATTTTAAGCGAATTTGAAAAATATTCTATTGCCTCATCATCTTTATTCAAAAGCGTCAAAGCAATTCCTACATAGTAATGCGACCTAAAATTGGAGGGATTACATTTGCAGCTTTGTACAAAATCATCATAAGCAGCTTGGTAATTCCCTTGTGCAAAATATGCCATACCGCGATGTTTAAAAACTATAGATAAAACCACAGGATTGGGGTTTTGTTTAATTATCTTGGAATATGTTTTTTCGGCTTCTTCAAAATTATTGTTATTATGAGCTTCAATCGCCTTTAGAATTAAATCGTCTATCGTCTCAAGCGGCGAAGTTTGCCCCGCATTACTATTACTGCGTTCTTCTTTGTTTTCTGCCAAGTCAGGCAAAATATCCGAAGTATATTTATCCGCAAGCGAGTAAAATCCAAAGCGGCGCTTATCCAATTCGGTATTAAGTTTGTTTTGATAGTCTCTAATTTCTTGGAAAATTATATCGGCAAGGCTTAAACTTGCATTTATTGAAGCAAGTTTTCTTCTTAAATGCAAATCCGTCGGAGAAAATTCCGCTTTATAAATAAGTTCATGTTCTACCTCCGCCCAAGCGTCTTGAAGAATGGTTCTGAGCTGAATTTCAAAGATTAAATTTTTAGGCAACACCAAACCTACTTTAAATTCCTCAGGGATTTCAAGTAAGACATGAATGGATTCATAACCGAATTCTTTAAACTCAAGGTTTGCACCTTTATGCTCGACTTCCAGTATTTTAAAGTGCTTATGCAAGATTTCCTCGACATCATTTAAATCCTGCAAAAAAGCACATATAATACGTATTCCGACAATATCCGTTAAAACCGGTAAATCCGAAACATTGGTTTTAGGAGGAAATTTAAGCAATTTTGAGTAATAACTGCCGAATTCCTTAACTCTGGTTTTGTATGTCGGAGCGGAATTAATCTTGACAATAGAACGCAAGAACTCCTCTATACGCATTTTAAGCACATAAAAATGGGGAAGATATGAATCATACTCCTTTTTAAGAGCTTCTTTATTCGGTATCCACGATAGTTCTTCAGACATAATTAGATTAACAGGACAACTTGTGAATAAAAGCGGCAGACTTTTAAGGTCGCCGCTTTTACCGTAAAACCGAAAATCTCAGGTTTTAATGTTACTAATTGGTTGCGTTATCGCTCTGTTGGCTATTTTCTGCACCTGCAGACGGTGTAAAGCCGGCTTCAGCAGCCATTTTTTCCTGCTCTAAAAAGCGCAAAACTTGAGTTTGACCGAAGCGTTCAACTTCAATCTTCTTTCGCTTCATATCGCGGTCTGTCTGGATTCCCCAGATGTCTTCATCTGCAAAGTCTCTTACGGTTGTAAGCACGGCTTTGTCATAGATAACCTTAACATCTTTAAAATATACAATTGCATCACCGCCATCATGTGCAGCGTCTCTGGTAACAAGGAAACCTTCAAAAGCGATATGCGGAAGTGCCGTAGGATAAACGGGATAAAGTCTTACTTCGCGTGCCTTAACTTGAGTGATATAACCGGGATTATTCCAGATGATTTCTCTCCAGCCGTCAAATAAAAGATAGCCCATAAAATGACGCGTTACTTTGTTGTGTTCATCCCTAAGAAGAACCCAAAGCCCATGGGGGAAGTTCATTCCATACGTATTTACTGCGATGGATTTGATAACTCCGGTATTTTTTATAATTCCGTATCCGCCCTCAAATCTGGATTTGCCCGATGCTTTATCTTCTTCGGTAGGTTCCTGAATATTTCCGGAATCGTCTACCTGAGCCATTTTCTCATAAGCGGGAATTAAAAAACCGGGACGAATTTCGGCACTGGCATTGTTTGTCCACGTCGGGAACATAATCCTAGCACCCATTAATCTCTGTCCGGCAAAGTTCTTTGCTTCAGCACTTACTACAGCTTCTTTTACTTCAGATAAAGCAATTGAAGTAGGATTCTGAGCGGAAGAATTGAGCTTTACTTCCCATTGAGCAATAGCCAGAGAAGATCTCATCAAAGCTTTCTGCTCATCAGTGTAAGAAGCACCTGCGACGGTACCGTAATCCATTACGGTGCGTCGGTTTTGGGTCATTACACCGGCATCATTAGCGATGATATCCGCATTTAAAAGCTGGAAATCAATTAAAACAGCCTCTTCGGCGACTGCAACGGCACCAATCAAGAGGAATGCCATAGCTACAAGTATAAATGTTTTTTTCATGCAAAAACTCCTTTATATGCACTTATTATGCCCTGTTATAGTATTAGTATACGTAATAATTCAATTTTGTCAACACTTTTTATTGGATTTCGGCATTATTTTTTAATAATTCGTAAATCTGAACGCCGTCTATATAAATACAAGCCGATTTAAGTTCTTTACAGTTTGTAAAAATGTTTTTTGACAATAAAAAAGCTATATCATCCGAGTCCAGATTCATATCTATGTTTTCCAAAAAGACCGGCGGAAGATTTGCGTGGAGTACTCCATTCCGCACAAAGCAGGAAATAATACCTCTTTCGGAATTGATAAACGGATAATGCACATGGTTTACCGGACCCAGCATAAGTTCTTTAAAAAAATAAACCTCCCATGGGTCTCTGTCTTGTACCGGTACATAACGTATTTCAGTCTCGATTTTTGAAGTTACCGAATTTTTAAAGAAAAAGACATATCTATCGTAGCTTCTATTAAACACGGAAGTAAGTAAAACCGTTAGTATAATTGCAATGAGTAAACAGCCTGTAATAATTTTTGTTTTTATATAATTCATTCTTCTTCCATAAAAACTTTTTGAAAAAAATTATCAAATTTTTGAAAAAAGTTTTTTCA
>CALINC010000105.1 GCA_938045195.1 uncultured Treponema sp. | reverse complement strand
CGTAAGTCCTTATATATCAATGACTTACGAAAAACATCGCAAGTTAAATCTAAGGCAAACCTCTAAGAACTGAGGTTTTTAGAGGTCCTCAGAAATTACATCCGGTAGATTATAAGATTTACAGTTTTTATATTAGTGTTAATGGGGGGTATTTTTGGATAGAAGGTTACTTAGAAAGGACGATATTCCGGCAGAATTGATGAGTGCCATATAATTTTGCAGACTAGGAAAAATATGTAACCTTTATATTACTTTTGCTATTGACGTTTAGTTTTTATTTTGATATAATATAATTATAATTTTGATATATCAAAATATTATAAAGGATTTTTATGAGATACAAAAAAATATTTTTTACTATTGCGGCAGTGTTACTGCCGATTTTTATTTTAAACTGTTCCAAAAATGAAAACAGAAAAACGGAACAGGAGATAAATAAAAAAATTAAAGTAACCGCAACCGTCGGAATGATTGCTGATGCCGCAAAAGAAATAGGCGGGACTGAAGTTGAAGTTACAGCTCTTATGGGTGCAGGTGTTGACCCGCATCTTTACAGAGCAAGCGCAGGTGATATTGTAAAACTTGAAACTGCTGATTTGATTTTGTACAATGGACTTCATTTGGAAGCAAAAATGAGTGATGTTTTAAAAAAACTGGCTGCTACAAAAAAAACTGTAGCCGTTTCCGAAAACATTCCGCATAACAGCAGGCTTCCGTTTGGCGATGCGGAGTTTGACCCTCATGTTTGGTTTGATGTAAGCCTTTGGAAGTATTCGGTAAAGTCCGTATATGAATCTTTATGTAAAGTAAAGCCCGATGAAAAAGATTTGTTTACTAAAAACTATAACGCATATATTGAAAAATTAAATATGCTTGACGAATATATAAAAAACAGAGCAAATGAACTTACTTCCGAAAAACGCGTTTTAGTTACGGCACATGATGCGTTTAATTATTTCAGCAAGGCTTACGGCTTTGAAGTTCGCGGACTTCAAGGGATAAGCACCGTTACCGAAGCCGGAGCAAAAGACGTTCAAAATCTTGCCGATTTTATTGCAGAAAGGAAACTGCCTGCAATTTTTATTGAAAGTTCGGTTCCCGAAAAAAATGTTAAAGCACTGCAATCGGCAGTAAAAGCCCGCGGCTATGATGTTGCAATCGGAGGAGAACTCTTTTCCGACGCGATGGGTGATGACGGTACTTTTGAAGGAACATATATAGGAATGCTGACGCACAATATTGACACGATTGTTAACGCATTAAAAAAATAATTTAGGAATGAATATGCTTGAAAAAAATAATTTGCATGAGGATATGAATATTCCTGCGGTTTGCGTTTCCGATTTAACGCTTGCTTATCGTGAAAAACCGGTACTCTGGGATATAGATGCTTGTGTTCCGCAGGGCTCAATGGAGGCAATAATCGGTCCGAACGGTGCAGGAAAATCGACATTACTAAAAGCGATAATGGGAATTCTTCCTGCAGCATCAGGAGAAATAAAAGTATTCGGCAAAACATTTCAATCTCAAAGAAAACGTATTGCTTATATTCCGCAGCGCAGTTCTGTTGACTGGGATTTCCCGACAACGGTTTTTGATGTTGTTTTAATGGGTTCATACGGAAAATTAGGGTGGATAAAAAGACCCTGCAAGCCTGAAAAAGAAGCTGCCTATTCCGCTTTGGATAAAGTCAGTATGACGGAATTTGCGGACAGACAAATAAGTGAACTTTCGGGCGGACAGCAGCAGCGTGTTTTTCTTGCAAGAGCTTTGGTGCAAAATGCAGATCTTTATTTTATGGACGAACCTTTTCAAGGTGTAGATGCCGCAACCGAACATGCCATAGTCTGTCTTTTAAAAGAATTAAAACAATCCGGCAAAACGCTTTTGATTGTACATCATGACTTGCAAACTGTAAAAGATTATTTCGATAGAGTTCTCCTATTAAATATTAGATTAATTGCAGAGGGCAGTGTTGAAGAAATTTTCACTCCGGAAAATTTACGAAAAACGTATGGGGGCAGGGAAGCATATAACAGGACGCATTATGAATAGTATCATTAATTTTTTTTCGGATTACACTTTACGGAATGTGTTTTTAGGAACGATGCTTTTGGGTATAGGCTCCGGCTTCGCCGGAAGTTTTGCCGTTCTGCGAAAGCAAAGTTTGCTGGGGGATGCCGTAGCTCATGCAGCTCTACCCGGTATTGTAATTGCATTTTTAATTACAGGTTCTAAAATTAGCCTGCCGCTTTTGTTGGGAGCGGGAATTTCCGGCTTATTGGGTGCGCTGTTTATCAATTTAATTGTTAATACTTCCAAGCTGGACGCTGATGCCGCTCAAGCAATCGTGCTCGGCGTTTTTTTAGGGTGCGGAATTTTACTTTTAACATATATTCAAAAATTACCGGGAGCTGCAAAAGCAGGATTGGATAAATTTATTTTCGGGCAGGCGGCAACTATTATGCACACTGATGTTGCGCTTATTTTTTTTGTTGAGCTTGTTTCAATAATTCTTATCTTGCTTTTTTGGAAAGAACTAAAGGTATCCACTTTTGATATTGATTTTTCCCATTCAATAGGGTTTTCACCGAAAATAATTGAAGGAATTTTGACGTTCTTAATTGTAGTAACAATAGTAATCGGGATACAATCGGTGGGCGTAATTTTAATGAGTGCTCTTTTAACAGCACCTGCCGCAGCAGCTCGGCAATGGACAAATAGGCTTAGCGTGATGTGTTCTCTTGCTGCTTTTTTCGGTGCAGCTTCAGGAATAGGCGGCTCAATAATTTCTTCTCAAATAGAAAAAATGCCTACAGGTCCCGTTATTGTTTGTTTTTTAACGGTTTTTGCAGTATTGTCGATTTTATTTGGGACAAACCGCGGTGTCGTTAAAAATTTACTTGCAGCTTCCCGCAAAAAATTTTTATAGGATTTGATATATGAATATTGAAATTATCATCATTGCAATAATCGTCTCTTCGGCATGTTCAATTTGCGGTGTATTTTTGGTTTTAAGAAAAATGTCGTTAATGAGTGACGCAATAAGTCATTCTATTTTAGCCGGCATTGTTTTAGGCTTTTTTATTGTAAAGAGCTTTAATTCGATTATTCCATTCGCCGGAGCCGTTGCCGCAGGTATGGCATCCGTTTTGTTTACCGAACTCTTACAAAAAACAAAACTTGTAAAAAGCGACGCTGCAATCGGTTTGGTTTTTCCCTTTTTGTTTGCACTCGGAGTAATCCTTGTTTCTCTTTATGCCGGTAATGTTCACTTAGATACCGACTCTGTTTTGCTAGGCGAAATTGCATTTGCACCTTTTGATAGAATAAATTTATTAGGATATTCTCTGCCTAAAAGTTTAGTACAAATGAGTTTAATTTTAATCTTCGACTTGATTTTTGTAATTTTATTTTTTAAGGAATTAAAATTAACAACGTTCGATCCGTCATTGGCGCAATCGCTTGGGTTTAATCCGGCTAAGCTGCATTACGGTTTAATGTTTGCGGTAAGTTTAACGTGCGTAGGGGCTTTTGATTCTGCCGGAGCCGTTTTAGTTACCGCTCTTATGATTGCACCTGCTGCCGCAGCACTTTTACTCACTAACAGTTTATTATATGCACTTATTATTTCGGTGATAATTTCATGCGTTGCCTCGCTTTTAGGCTTTTTTCTTGCTATAAAAATTGATGGGAGTATTGCCGGTGCCATTGCTGCAATGACGGGAATTATTTTTGCACTGGTCTATTTATTTTCACCCAAGCGAGGATTTGTTTTTCATCAATTTAAAAAAAGAAAATTAAAAATCAATTTTTTAACAAAAATGTTGACGGTTCACTTGCTTAATCACCAAGATTGTAATAATATGGAATATGAATGCAGGGAAGAACATTTAACCGAACATATCAGTATGAACCGAAAAACGGCACGTATTGTTGTCGCCGAAGCTGAAAGGCTACATTATATAAAAAAAGAAAATGGGCTTTTGATATTGCTTCCCGCAGGAAAAGAAATTGCAGAATATTCACTGATACACATTTAATTGGAGTATTTAAGAAATAATGTCGCTTGTTTCCGAAGTTGCCGTTCAAGATTATTTAAAGGCAATTGTAAAATATTTATCGCAAAATAATATTTCCGTAATTACAAATGGGGAAATTGCAAAACTGTTGAACGTTACGCCCGGTACCGCAACCTCTATGGTAAAAAAATTGGAAAAAGCCGGTTTTATAAAATATAAAAGCCATGCAGGATGTTCGCCGACAGTGAAAGGGAAAAAATACGGAATAAATATTTTACGCCGGCATAGATTAATTGAAGCTTTTTTATTTCAAACTTTAAAAATGAATATGCAGGATATTCATGATGAAGCCGAGCATATCGAACATGCCGCCTCTGATAAGTTGATAGATATGATTGATGCATATCTTGAGCATCCCAAACGAGACCCGCACGGTGCAATTATTCCGAAAAAAAATCAAACTGAATATCCCGATACCGATATTCCGTTGAGCGGAATTCCTTGCGGGCAAAGACGTAAAGTAATTCGCCTTGCCGGTTCGGAAAAACAATTTGCCTATTATGAAAAAATAAATTTAAAACAGAATTCATTTGTAACGGTAAAAGAGAAAAACGAAGAAACGGGATTGGCTGAAATAATAATTGATGAAAAAGTTAATATATGTTCTACACATATTTTACGAAATATATTTGTGGAATATATTTAGCCGTATTTTTATATACTGAGCAGAATTGAATCGATTGTGGGAATAATTTTTTTTGGGTTAATCTCTCCTGAAAATGCAGTAAGGCGGCGGAATACTTTAATTGAAAGTGCAATTTTTTTTCCAAAGTTACTTTTAAAATTAAATTCTGCATTAAGCGTCCATTTTGAAATATAAAGCATACCTTCAAGAATAACCGCTTTTTCAATTCCTCTCAGAAGAGCATCTGAGGTAACTATAAAGCCGTCTATTGCAAAAATTATTTTTCCGGCAGGTGGAAATAGATTAAAAAGAACTACAGCAACAAACATTATAATGAGATTTAAAAAGTTTACCCTTTGTTTATCTGCAACGCAAAGGATTAAACTTGCTCCTAAGAGTACCGCTTTTACGGTTTGTACTTCTATAAAAAGAAGAAGCAGCAGTAAAACAATTCCCGAACCGCACCTTAAATAATTTTCTTTAATCCCCAAGAGAGTTTTATTGTTTTTGTTTTTTTTATTCTCCAAGTTATAATCATCATCAAATGTAAATTTTCCGGTTACAACATTTTCATACCAAGTTGAATTAAGCGAAAATTCGTAAGCGAAAAGCCCTAAGAAGAATGCCGTAACGGTTCCTGCAAAAAATACCGGCGGAACTATATATAATGCCGATTTTCCGAAGATAAAAAAAACTGCAAGGAGAATCTGTATAAGGTTTGAAACAAAAGCCCCCGCAATACTTATGCCGATAAACGAAATTGCTTTACGCGGAATTCCATGCATTGCATACATTGTAAGCCCTGCCGCAAAAGTCCCGGATAAGGAAAATACCGAGATATAAGAAAAAAGTGTCCCCGAAACAAGAGCTTGTCCCAGAACTTTTATCAGCAAGAGAAAACAAAACGCCGGAAAAGAAAAAAAATCTATTCCTAATAAAATCGGGAGATTTGCCAAGCCTATTCTAAAAAACGGAACAGGCTTAGGAATCATAAATTCTATTGCCGAAAGAAAAAAACAAAAACCGCCGAAAAGCGGAACCAGTTTATCTGCCCCTTTCGGTTTTAGTGACAGCCCGAACAACCGCATCCGCATGACTGCTCTTCGTGGCCGTGTCCGCAATCACAACCGCATCCGCATGAATGTTCAGACATCATTTGTACGAGAGCTTGCAGTTCTTCTTCGGTCGTTTTTTTAACGGATAGAATTTTTACTTCAAAGTGAAGCGATTCTCCTGCAAGCGGATGATTTGCGTCAATTGTGATTGTGTCGCCGTCAATTTTTGTTATGCGCACACTTCGCGCATGAGTCCCCTCACCCGCTTCAAATTCCATTCCGACTTCAAGAGCCGTATCGGGCGGGAATTGTGAGCGGTTTGTCTCTACGATTAAATCTTCAAAAACCTCACCGTAGCCCTCTTCGGGGGGTACCGTTTTCTTAAATTCATCGCCGGCTTCTCTGCCTTCAAGGGCTTTTTCAAGCCCCTCAATAATCATATTATATCCGTGTATATATTCCAACGGACCCATAACATCCGACGAATCAAGGATTTCGCCGGTATCGTCTTTCAGCGTGTATTCCAAACTGACTGTTGTATCTTTTGTAATTTTCATCTTCTGCAAATAATACTTAATTTTTGTATAAAAATCAAGACTGTGTATTTACTCATTATGGTAAATTCCTCGCGTCATAATTAGGATAGGGGGCGTGTTTTCTAATCCTTTCGGTATATAATAAATTTTCAATTTCGGAAAATTTTTCTTTACCTTTTATAAAAATATCAGAGTACTCTAATTGATTTTTTAAAAATGAATTAAACCATGCCGCAGTTAGAGCGGAATAAAGCATAAAGTTTTCTTTAACGTACCCTCCGGACAATAATGTTTTGTACATATCCAAACAACCGTTATGTTTTATGTTTTTAAATGATAAAAAACATGCGGGCATTGTTTTATTTAGATTCTGAAAAAAGCGGTATGTTTTTTCAGGATATGCAGTATTATCAGCTTCGGAGGTAAGAATTAGCACCGCTCCTTTTATGTTCGGCAACTCATCTCCTAATTCTTCATTTTTAGAACCTACTGCTTCAATCAGTTTGGATGCGCCATTATAAGGGTGAATTGCTATAACAGCTTTTATCTGCGGCATAAAATTTGCAAAATATAAAGCGGCTGCACCGCCCATAGAGTGGGCAACGATTCCGATATGTTCAATATCTATAGAATCATATAAGGTATCATTTTCATCTTGCGTTTTTGCCGTTAATAATTCGCAGACAGAATAAAAAGCCGCAAGCCAATCTTTGGGCAGTGCTTTATGTTTAGACGTAAACACTGCAACTGCATAACCGTGCGAGGCAAGCGTTCTACCGAAAGATAAAAATGCAAACTTTGAATTTGCCCAGCCGTGAGTTATCATAACAAGAGGATATTTTCCTTTTTGCTTCGGAATATATAACGTGATGAGTCCTTTTATATTCTCATCGGAGAAAGAAGCGTCTTTTGTATTATCGGCAAGAATCTTTTTATACACATTCGTAAAGCCTATACGTTTTTCGTCATTAAATGCTTTTAATTCATAGTTCCCGACAGAGGCGTTTTCTTCCGCTTGAAGATATACTGCCGAAAAAATAATTAAAAAGCAAAAGATTTGTTTTACCTTATCACACATATTTGCCTTCTTGATAAAATAAACAATCGGAAGAAACATAAGTTTCTGACATTTTAATTCCGAATAAATCTTCGCATTTTTTAAAATATGCGGGAAACGGAGCCGTAATACTTTTAGGGATTCCTGTAAAGAGTGTTTCTTTAAAGACAAGGCTAAAAGCATGCAAAAAATAATTTTTTGTTCCTGCGAGCTTTTGTTTTGAACCGTAAACCTTATCATTTAAAAGAGGTGTCCCGAATTGCCCGCACTGAATTCTTATTTGATGTTTTCTCCCTGTAACAAGTTTGAATTTTACAAGACTTATATTTTCAGTTTTTGAAGAAGCCAAAATCTTTGCAAAGGTTACGCATTTTTTTCCGTCTATAAGACTTTCAAGTTTTTCTTTTATTGTAAGCCCCTCTATAATACCGATATAATATTTTTCAATTTTGCCGTTTTGAATTGCTTCGGAAAATTTTTGTGCGCCTTTTAGACTTTGTGAAAACGTAATAATCCCGCTTGTATTTTTGTCCAATCTATGCAAAGGGCCGGGCGTAAACGAAAGGCTTGTCCCCTTTGCAGGAAAATGCTCCAAAACTGAGGAACATAGACTGTTTTCGCCGTGAACTGTTTCCCCTATTTTTTTATTTATAAAAAGCAAATCTTCGGTTTTTAAAATTATAGACGGTTCAATTGATTTATTTACCGCCACCTTTAGTGCCGTAATATTTTTTTGCAAAAACGCATCAATTAAACTATTTTGAATTTCGAGTTTGTCATTGCAGTGCGTTATATAAGCAGGCTTCACGTTTTTGCCGTTGATTTTTATTTTACCGCGCCGCATTGCAGCATAAATACCCGAAAGCGGAAGATTTGTTAAGAACTTGCGTAAAACACGGTCTATCCTTCTTCCTTCATCATCTTCATGTATAGTAAAAATTGTATTTTCCATAATTCATATATTATATATTATTATACGGCTTGACAAAAGAGCTATTTTGTAGAAAATTACAATATGCTTGGAATAATTCAAAGAGAGCAAATAGTGATGCTTTTTTCAAACCCTATTTTTTTGTCGGCAGCTACAAGCTGGCTTTTAAGTCAGTCTGTAAAAACAATATTTGCTCTGTTTAGCTCATCCATACGCAGCCCCTTGGATTTTTTTGAACTTATTTTTTGGAAAACAGGAGGAATGCCGTCAAGTCACTCTGCCCTTGTCGCCTCTCTAACCGTCAGTATAGGAATAAGGCACGGTTTCGATTCGGATTTTTTTATTTTTGCCGCTTTTGTTGCAATGATTGTTATCCGTGATGCCGTTGGTGTAAGACGGGCAAGCGGTTTGCAAGCAAGGACTTTAAACGATTTGGGCTCAAAATTTGCCGCAGAGTATAAGAACTTCGTATTTAAACCCGTGCGGGAAATTAACGGACATAAACCGATTGAAGCCGTCGCAGGTATTATTTTAGGTACAATCATTGCAATTTTATTTGCTTATTTCGGATAATATACATGAAAGTATCAAAAGATTATTTTATTGTTTTGGATATATTTGCAAGCTGTCTCTTTGTTTGCTCCGTATTTTTTTTGTTTTTTTATCCTGCAAACGAAAAAGATACGGTTTGGCACGCATATAGAATTCTCTTTTTACCGATGAGTGCCGACGAAACCGCAATTTTGCAGGCTGCAGAAGAAAACGGAATAGAGGGTATTATCTCTTCCGCTTCAATCGAAACCCGTTTTAAAAAACTTGAAAGAAACGGCTGCACAAATTTCCCATTCACTGATAGGGAGAGATATTCACAGTGGTTTATAAATGATCAAGAAAATATACGCTATATGTATATTCCCATAACCGAAAATATTACCCCGAAATTTTTTAGGTATTTAAGAAAAAATACCGGCTCTTTTTACATAGAAAGAAATTCGGGATTCTCGCTTTTTCAGTTTATATCGGCAGCAGCTTTTTTTGTCATTGCGTTTTATTTTACAAAACGGAGAGATTTTTTCTTCTTTCTCGCTTTGCCGTTTACGCTTTATGCGGGACTTCAGACGGGTATCCTTGCATTAACGGCTTCAATTCTCATGATTTTTACGCTCGCTTTTTGGACGGAAGCGGCAGCCTTGTATTTACGGTTTACTAAGGAACAGCTTACAAATAGAATTAAAAAAAATCCGCTTTTAATATTTTTGCCATTTGTTGCTTTTACGGTTGCAAAATTTAATAGCAATATTTCGTTGCTTCTTTTTGTTTCGGCTTTTATTGCGGCTGCTTCATTTACTTATATTTCGGAACGGTTTAGATTTTTTATTCATAAAAAAAATGAAACAAAAAGACTTCATAAAACAATTACACCGTATTTAATGAATCCGAAATCGGTTATAAAATTTTGGGATTCAAAAAAACTTTTTATAGTTTCGGGAACATCTGTTTTTTTTATTGTATGTTCAAGTTTGTTCTTATATTTCGGTTTTAATAAAACGATGCAGGCTTATAAAAATATTCTTTATTTTCCGGCACCTTGCCGCTTATCGGAAATTTCGGGATTTTCAAAGGATGCTTTTGATAATTTTAAAAAAATAAAAAGCGGTGAAGATTTACCTGATTTGGAGAATTTAATTTCGGATTCGTGGAATTTGCATATAAAGCCCTATATAAGACTGAACGATAATAAAGAAACGGTTGAAAAAATAAATTATGCCGAATTTTCGGTTGATGAAAATGGCGTTGTAACCGAGCATCCAGGCGAAGTTTTTAATCTTGATGATGAGTTTATTGAAAAGACTTTGTCTTTTAGACAAAGCCCTTCGATTGAAGATTTGCTTTATTCACAAGGGCGGTTTGCTGCGGCTGCATATATCGGCAAGAAGTTTCCTCTTAACAGTTTTAATGCAGCCGCTCTTTTTGTTGCACTGCTTTCGAGCTTAATGCCTATAACGATTATTATATTGAGAGTATTAAACAAATGACGAACTTTTTAACTTTTAAACGCGGAAAAGAAATCTTAGAATATCCTCTGCCTGCGGCACCTTTTGAAGGGAATGCGTTTTTACCGCAGACCGCATTTATACCGATTTCTTTAACAAAAAAAAATAAATTAACCCCGCTTGTAATGCGCGGTGAATTTGTAAGAGAGGGGCAACTCATTGCCAGAGGTACCGGAAAAACCGATGTCAACGCTTATTCGTCTATTCCCGGAGTGGTTTATGATTTTATTGATTTCGATTTACCCAACGGAGAACTTATTCAGTCTATTGCAATAAAACTTGAAGGCTCTTTTGATATATTAGGAAAAACGGCAGCGCATTATTCGTGGCGGGAAAGTGCCGCTTCGGAATTATTACGTACTATAGATTTTGCAGGTATAATCAATACCGCTTTTTCAAATAATGAATCTCTTGCCTGCCAATTACGGACTACACTTAAAACAGCCTCTTCAGCCGGTAAATCCCTTTGTATCAACTTTTTTGACAAAGACCCATCCTGCGGTTTGGATTCGGTTTTATTTGATACATTTTATAATGAAACGGCAGAAGGTATCGGAATTATCGCAAAAATTATCGAAGCGGAACATATTATATGTATGCATCACTGCGGAAAAAATGAACAAGCTAAACTCGAAAAAATTGCGGCAGTTTGTAGTAATTGTGAGGTTGAATTTATAAAGTCGAGTTATAATTATCCATCTGTAGAAAATTTCCGTCTGCCGAAAAATACCGAAGTTTTTTGGCTTGATGTTCCCACAGCAATTTATACGTATGAAGCCGTTAAGACAAATAATCCTGTAACAGCGTCTTATGTTTTAATTTCGGGTAAAGCCGTAAATGAGTGTAAGGTTCTTAAAGTCCGCATTGGCACTCCTATTGGGAGCCTGATTGAAGAATGCGGCGGCTTTAAGGTAAATCCGGAACATATTATTTTAAACGGACTTATGAGCGGTTATTCTATCAATAATTTGGATATTCCCGTTACGAAAAATTTAAAATCCATTCATGTTCCAAGTAAAGATACAATTAAAAGTTATGCGCGTTCCGAATGTATTAACTGCGGACTTTGTTTTAATTCCTGTCCGCTTTATCTGGAACCTAAAAAAATAGTAAAGGCCATTGAAGACAACTGCCTTGATTCCAAAATTATAAAGCAAATAAATATGTGCAAAGGCTGTTCATGCTGTTCCGCAACTTGCCCTGCGAGGGTTCCGTTGTCTTCAATAATCGGTGCGGCGCGTGAAAATTTAAAACAAAGGGGAAATGTATGAAGCGTAATTCAGATACAACCTTGACGGCACTTACTCCCGTTTCGCCGTTTGTCTATACGCGGTTTACTTCTGCAAAAATAAACATAACCATTATTTTACTTCTTGCAATTCAATTTTTACTTTTGGCTGCATTAGGAGATTTTGCAGCATGTATAAATATTATGCTGGCAGTTTTAGGTTCTTGTTTTGTAGAGCATTTGCTGCAATATCTTACTACCCAAAAAATAGCCTTTTCATTAGGAGCAATTATTACAGGACTTTTAATAGGTTTCTTTATGCCGTCGGGAATAGGTTTTATTTTTGTATTTATAATAAGTGCATTTTCAATTTTTATTTCTAAAAGTTTGTTTGGCGGAACAGGTTCCAATTGGATAAACCCCGCCGCTCTTGCAATTTGCATGGCGTATATTTCGCGTCCTGCCTCTTTTCCGCCGATAATATCGCAGCTTGCTGTTTTAAAAGAAAAAGGGAATATGTTTGCAGTTTTACAGGCTTCAGGCTTTTTACGTATAAAAGCCGACTTTGCGGTAACCTCTGCTCTTAATTCAATTTTACTTCACGGCGTAGGTGTAACATTACCGGAGGGGTATATAAGCTTATTTATCGATTCAACGTCTTCAGTCCCTGCTTTTAGGTTTAATTTGATTACGATTTTATCGTCAATAGTTTTGTTCGGACTTCGGGCAGCAGATTATGTTTTCCCAGCAGTATTTACTGCAGTATACGGAATTTTAATTTGGATTTTTGCACAAGTTCCCGTTACGGGAATTTATTTTTCGGGAGACATTTTAGCGGCGTATCTAACCGGCGGCGTTTTATTTGCTGCGGTATTTATACTGACGGAATCTTCTTCGGCTCCGAAAACAAAATACGGTAAAGCAATTTGCGGCGCGCTTACAGGTTTTTTGGCTTTTTTTATTTGCGGAGCGGGAGCGTCTCCTGCCGGTATAATTTTTGCAATTGTACTTACAAATATTTTAACGCCGCTTGTAGAAAAAATGGAAATAAAAATTCAGTCTTTAAAGAGGAAACGTTATGAATAAAGAAAGTACGGAAAAATTAAAAAAAGCGGGAATCCTCACCGGAATTTTTATTACCGCTATTTTAGCTTTATGGGGAGTTTCGTATTTGAGCTTTATACTAAGAGAAGATACGTACATAAAAGCGGCAAATACGGTTTTTACTCATTCTCCTATGTGTTCGGAATATAGAAATGTAAAAATCATAAAAAATTCAAAAGATATTATTCCGCCTAATTTTTGCAATGCTTTTTTTAGGGCTGAACACGGCGGGAATATTGTTTATATTCTTTTTGTAAATATGACGGGTAAATACGGCATATATCAAGGCGTTTTTATGTACCGCTTTAATGAAAGCGAAAAGATTTCCGCTAAAGCTGAATTTTGCGGTTTGGCAGGAAACATCGATTTAGCCAAACAACCCGATTATTACGGAATTACTCCGCTTATACTAAAAACAATGCAGACAAAAATCGAGTACTGTTTTCAAAATATTCAAAAAGGAGCTTCACAATGATAAAAAATAAATCTATGACAATTTTTATGCTGGGTCTTTGTCCGCTTATTCCCGCCGCTGCAAATTTTGCTTATGGACTTATTCTTGCATGCACCGTTTGGATTTTATTCTTTTCCGGTTTGCTTGCGGGGATAATTACGGATGCCCTTGAAATAGGCAAGGCAAATCAAAGTCAACAAAAAATTAAATATTTCTTTGTTAAAATATTTATAATAGCCGCCGCCGCATTTTTCAATTTCTTGCTGCAAGGGCTTTTCCCTATTGTTCAAGGGCCTTTGCAAATTTATATTTATATAACGGGTTTCTCATATATAATAGTTTTAAGTTTAGAAAACTATTATTCCAATGTAGAATCTTTGGAATTTCCCGCAGGTTATTCAATTCTCATTTTAATTATTTCATTTTTACGAGAATTTTTTGCTTTCGGGTCGGTATCGCTGCCGTCTAGTTCAGGGTTTGCTTCTCTTAAATTCCCTTATTTTTCAGTAAACCCGCCCATGCGTTTTTTGGGAACGGCGGCAGGGGCTTTTATTCTTTTGGGACTTGCCTCATGGATATTTCTTTCAGTAAAACGCGGCTCACTTTTGCCGTTCGGGGGCAGTAAAGAATGAATATATTTTTGATGGTGCTATTTTATACATTTGCTTCTTCCGTTATCTTTGGACATGGCATAGGGCTTGAACGGCTTTTAATTTACAGCGAAAATAAAAACGGCTTGTGCATTTTTATTTTAAAAACGCTCATCCTCCTATCAATTGCCGTAAGTTTATTATGGAATTTAAATATATATATATTGATACCTTTAGGTCTTTATTTTATTTTGCCCCTCGTTGCAATTATTACCGTTTTACTTTTGGAAATTTTCGTAAATATTTTTTTAAAAAAGCTGCTTGAAAAAAAAGCATTTTTTGCAAATACCCCCAACCTTGAAGAAAAAGAAATCGTTTTTAGCTACGGTCTGCTTTTTTTTGTTTTATATGAAGCCGGTTCATATATAGAAGCTCTTACAATAATCGCAGCTGCCTGCATCGGACTTTTTATTTTTTCCCATATTTTTAATGCAATAAAACAAAAAACCGATTTAGGAAATGCTTATGGTGAAGCAAAAGAATACCCGCTTTTGTTAATTGGGGCAGGCTTTTTGATGATAGCTTTTTATGTTACGGATATCTCGTGGTTTTTCGATTTGTTTTAGTCGATTTGATACAGATTTGTTTTAGGTGATTGACAAAGCAGATAGTATAATTTATAATTTAACACCTAGTTCCTTTAGGAGTAAAGGAATGTGTCCTTGATAAAGCCGGAGAATTTTGTGGAAAATAGCAATAAAAAAAAAATGGAAATATGTTTTGCTCTTCATGCAGACTACAATATTATTGATACTGTAGTAAAGGCTGATTATAGTCCGCTTTATACCGCTATTTTTTCAAATCTTTATGCGTCTTCTTCGGTTCCTATTACCCTTGCATTAAGCGGCAATTTTGTGGAATGGACACAAAAAAATCATTCTCATTTTTTTGACGTTCTTTCGGAAATGTTAAACCGAAAACAAATTGAAATTCTCGGCAACGCTTTTTATGAGCCGCTTATTCCGATGATACCGCCTGCCGATTTGATTGAACAAATTGAATATATGACTGATATTTTGCGCAAACACTTTTATAAACGTCCGCGCGGAATGTATGTGCCGTATTCCGCATGGAACCCGAATGTTATTTCAAACTTAAAAAAATGCGATATTGAATATTGTCTTTTAGATACCCGCTTTTTCGGGCGTGCGCATTTAAATGCTTTTTCACCGGTATGTATGGAAGATTATGGGAAAATCATCTTCGGAATTCCTTCTACTTCCGAATTTGAAAACACGGAACACACACCGCAAACTTTTTACGAAATTCTGGGGAGTTATGCTTCTTCCGTTACCGAAAGCTGTATAGTAATTTTTTTATCGCCCGAAACGCTGCTGCGGCTTTCCGATAAATCAAAAAAAGAAAAATCGTGGCTTGAAGAATTTGTAGAGCTGAGCAAAAGCGGTTTTTCAAATATTTCGGTGGTAAATGCAGGGCAAATCATAAAAGATAAATGTATTTATCAAAAAGGTCTTATAGAATCGAATGCGGTTTTTACCAATCAACCGGTAAACAATTCCGTAAAGCACTTGTTGGCAAATAAACCGCACTTATATGCGATATATGCGAAGATTACGTACATTCACGCCATTATAAACCAAATACGGGGAGATAAGGCTAGAAAAAAAAATGCACTTCTTGATTTGTGGAAAGCCGAAAGCGGAATTTTATTCAATTTTGATACAAAATATGAACGGTATAACCGTCAGCTCAGGAATTGGTGCTATAGGAATTTACTCAAAGCCGAAAAACAATCTCGTATAAAAGGAGTCTTTGGGCCATCTCTTTCAAGTCTCGATTTTGATTTAGACGGATTAAAAGAATATATTTCGCAGCGTGAAAACATAAATATGTATGTTCACGGCATGGGAGGAAAAATATTTGAACTGGATGTCTTTACTACGTATAAAAATTATGCAGATATAACATCGGAAGAAACAGGTTTGTTTATCGATCACCTTTTGTCTGCCGATGAGCTTGATGCCGTTAAACACGGTGAAGCCTTATCGGCGATAGCCAACCCCGTTTTTTCCGGTAATCTTTATCAAGCCATAAAAATAGACAGGCGTAAATTTGAGCTGCATCTTAAAACAATCGGCGGTTTTAGAACATTTAATCAACAGGTCTCTTTACGTAAACAATATAATTTTAACGATTACGGTACACAAGTACAATATATTCTAAAGAATGAAAGCAGCATAACGCTTTCGGCATATTTTACGGTAGAAATAGATTTACCGGTAAGCCCGATAGATGCAAAGAAGCCTCAAGTATCGGTTTATTCAAATGAACGAAAACAAGAAGCCTGTCCGGATAACAACAAATTTGATGCTCTTTCGTGGATGCAAATTTATGATCCCGACGGAAAAAATATATTTACAATTGAAACCAATGAAGCTTCGGATGCAATTATTCTTCCTATTTTTGAAAAATGGGAGGATACGAAAAATCAAACAGCGGGTTTACGCATTCTGTTTTATTGGCGCACAGAATTACTGCCGGCACGTGAAACCGAAAAATTACTTTGGTTTAAAATTGAGGCAAAAAAACCCGAAAAGAAAAAGCAAAGTCAATAAACCGCTTTAATTCCGCTTGTCTAATAATTTTACCGAATTGTGCCGATACGTAAGAGAGTGGAATTTTTTTACGAATTATTGTACAATTATAGAAAGGTCAATACGTGAATAATAAAAAATTATACTGCACGGCATTTTTTCTATTTACGGTTTTAATGCTGAAAGCTCAACATATATCCGTACCTCATTTTGAAAACGTAAACACGTTTTACGGTATCGATGCAAAGCCCTATGTAGGCGCAGCTTCTATTTCTTCGTTAAAATTGCGTGTTATGTTTTCCCATATTTGTTATGCGGATATGAACATACATGCCGATATAGAACAACTTTTGCATTTTTTTTCACCTATTGAAGGACACGGAAGTATCGGTGTATTTAATTTTTTTGGCGGCTCACTTAATTTTCCGCATATAAAAAACAAACTTTTTGCTTTTAGCATTTTTACCGGATTATATGATTATCTCGGTTCCGATTCTCTTTTGCAGGAACACATAAAAGCAAAAATGTCCGAGCCGGTATTTAGAACAAAATATCCGGCATCGGCTTTTAAACCGCAAAATACAATTTCCGGAACGGGTATTGCCCTGCACGGAGCTTCCAAAAACGGCTTTTATTCAGGGGGGTATGCCTATTGGAATCAAAAATTGCATGAAGATATACGGATAAAAACAGACATAAGGTTCGGTGGTAAGTTCGACTTTTTCTCATTTGACGTATTTGCGGGAGCCGCTGTTCCAAAAGATATTAAATCTGCGGAATTTAGAACGGGAATAACTATGCTTTTTACGGCAGACGAATATTATGATTTTTTTCTTGAAGCTGGTATCGGCAAAATAAAAATTGAAAAACCCGCTATGGAAAATTTTGTTTCAAATTTCTACGCATCATTTGAAGCCAGAATAAAAAAAGAAAAAATCAATGCTGCTATAGCGTGCTTTGTTTCTCCCGTATTTTTACTGCCGTCGGGAATAACGGATGCAGTACTAAAAGATTCTTTTTTTGCCGGTATAAATACGGCACTTACATTCGGTAGTTTATATTTCTATAATGTGGAAGGAGGTTTTTCGATTTTAGCAAGTGTAAACCCGCAAAAACCTGCTTTAATAACTCCGTTTTCGTTTTCGGTAAGTCCGTTTATTACGTTTAAAATAAACAGACTTGAATTTGATTTGAGATTTCCGGTAAACCCTTTAATGTATAAAAACATAAAACAAATGTTTACAGGACAGTTTTCCGTAAAGGCGGTATTTTGATGAAGAGTTTAAAAAACATAATAACTGCGGTATTTTTATTTTTGCTTATAACTTCTCTGTATTCTGTTGAAATTGAAATTGCAGGGAAGGCGGGGAATTCTTTTTTTACTTCCAACGGAAATTTTAAAAAAATACTCGATTTCGGTTTTAATCTCCTTTTGACGGAAGATTTGGGCAAGGGTATTCACGGAATGCTTGCTATTCAGCGGGAACCGGGTTTAGGGAATTCAATTTGGAGCAGAATTGCATATAATACCGATTGGATGCGGATATCCATAGGGCCGACTTTGGGATTTTTAAATTCCGATAAATTTGAAAAAGATTTGACCTTATTATTTCAGCCGGGTTTCGGCACTTCGATGTCTTTTAGTTCTCCTAATGGTTTTTTGGCTACTATCGATACGAATTTTGCAATTCCGCTTGTACAAGAAAAAAAACACAATATCTATTTACAGGATGGTCTTTTGGCACTTGGCTGGAATTTTCCGAATATAACCGCATTATTAAAAATTTCACAAAAAGCAAAAACAATAGCCGACAGTATTGAAGAAACATACATTACCATTACCGATATGGGCTTTTATGCCGTTACATATTCAAAACCATCCCGCATCAGAATTCCTTTAAATGTTTTTTTGAGGATAAACAAGTATGAAAAAAAAGCCGGCACTTCGTTACGAAATTCCGCCGGCAGTATTATCGTAGAAAGCGGAATAGAGCATATCATCAGCAGCGAATTTGAATGGTTTATCAATTTCGGAGCAGCGGTCTTTTCTTTTTCGTTTGAAAAAAAAGGAGAAGCAGTAAAAGGCTTTTTCTTTAATGCAGAAGCGGGTGTTAGATTTTCAATAGGACGCTAAAAAATGCAAGTAATTTTATTTTTAATGTACTCTTGACTTATATATTATTCCTTTGTTATATTATCACTATGGAGTTTATATGAGGTATAGTATTAAATTAATTTCGATTATTTTTATTTTTGTCTTAATTTTTGCATCATGCACAAAAACAGAAGATATGGATAAAAGCGAATCTGCAAAAGTACAAGAATCGCGAGAAACAGCGGCAGACGGTTCTGAGCTCGTATTTTCTACAAAGGACTTAAACGGAAATACGGTAACAAACGAGATATTTTCTAAATATGATCTTACGCTTGTAAACGTATGGGGAACATTCTGCGGTCCGTGTAAGGCTGAGCTACCCGATCTTGAAACCGTATATAAAGAGTATTCCAAAAAGAATTGTAATGTGATTGCTATTACCATTGATCTTTTTGAAGACGATGAGGGAATGCTAGAACTTGCAAAAGAAATTTGGCACGACTTAGGCTGTTCGTTTCCGGCCTTATACAGTAATGAAGCCTTTCATCCTATTTTAGAAAAATTGGCAGGTGTTCCCACAACTTTTTTTATCGATAAAAAAGGTAATATAATTAAAGATTCATTCCACACGGGAAGATTGAGTGAAAGCGGTTTTAAAAAACTGTTTGAAGAAAATTTGGCAAAGGTGAAATAATCTTGTTTACACATGATTAATGTATTAGGCAATACAGTATCCTAGAGGCAAAGGGGAAGTTACGAAAGTAACCTGCTTTTATGACATCCCCGTAGCCCATATGGATGTTACTGAATGATTACTTTGCCGATTTAAAAGAAAGGTGTATGTATGTACATTTTTAATCGGATGCCGAATTAACGAAAGGGGCATTATGCAAACTGAAATTGATAAAATTAAGATTAAACGCCGCATAAGAAAAGAACTTTTAGACATTACAGAACTTGCCGAAAGTATGAAACGCATAGGGCTTTTAACACCTATCACAATAAATCAACATAATGTTCTTATTGCCGGGCAACGCCGCCTTGAAGCTGCAAAACTGCTTGGCTGGAAAACGATAGAAGCTCATATTGTTCAAACAAGCGATGAAGCCGCAGCTTTTGAAATGGAAATTGAAGAAAATGTTCAGCGTGTACAATTCACCGATGAAGAACTGTTTCAGGCTTTTTCCCGTCTAAACAAACTAAAGCACCCATCTATTTTTAGAAGAATATGGAACGCAATTACCGCATTTTTTAAAAAGCTATTTAAGTTTTAAATTTATTCCCAAAGATGATAGGTGTGAATGCTTTTAGCATAAAAAAGAGTTCCGCTTAATAACAGCATAGAACCCGTCATAAACGTTAAAAACGATCCTGAGTATATTAAAATTCCATACCCCGACATAATAAGAACTAGCATTATAGCAGCGGTTAAATATTCTTTGGAATTTTTTGTAATATATGCAAGAAAATAATTAAAACACGCAAGCACAGCAGCCGCCCATGTAATAAAGGTATACGAATACGTATATTTTATTTCTGCAATAAAGTAATTGCTAAGGGCAAAATTATTTATCGGTATGGAAATAATTATTGAAAAAGAAATAAATGCTATAAAAAAAAGGAGATAAAAAACTTGACGGGTAATTATTTTTAAAGCAAATATACTACCGACAAAAAGTGAGATAAGTCCGGTAAGTCTAAAAAAATAAACGAACCTCGAAATAAAAGCCGTATTCTCAAATACTAAACTTGAAAAATTATAAACCGGAAAAAGAAGTCTTAAGCTTTCAAATCCCATGGAAAAAATAAAAGCGGTAAAAAATGAAATCTCCAATGCATGCGTTTTTTTAAAAGTAAAATAAATATAAATCAATAAAACTAAAGAATATATTGAACAGGCGAAAATACTGATGCTTGCAATAATCATGCTGTATTTTGTCAATGCAAAATTCTGTAAATTAATACCGAATAACTGAATATCCGTTTTTTTTTCTATCCTTTGAGCTATGCCGGCGGATGGTATGGAATTATTTGTTCTCAGAATATAAAAAATTATAATTGAAGCGGCAATTATTATTAAAGCCGTAATTGAAATTGCCGCAAGTCTGGTTTTATTTCTTCCTGCTATTGTCATAAACACAGTATACAAATAAAGATAAAAAGTGTAAATACGGAAAGGTCTCCTTAAACTTATGGAAACCGATTTTGTAATAATTTTTTAATAAAAGAGGTATTCATAAGAGCTTGGTGAGTTATAAAAAAAATTGATTAGGCAAACCTGTATATAAATGAACTGTTGATTTTCAATATGTCTCTTATTTTTTTGCCTTGAATAATTTTTATTTTTGTATTATATTGCAGCGTAATGCCGAAAACAACTTTTTTAAATTTGCCTCAAGAAAAACAAAAAAAAGTTCTCGAAATATGCAAAAAGGAATTTGAAGAAAAATCTATTTTTGAGGCGAGCGTTTCGGATATAGTAAATGCTTTGGGTATAGCACGCGGCAGTTTTTATCAATATTTTGAAAATTTGGAAGAATGTTTTTTTACAATTCTAAGTTATGAAAACATGGATGTCCATGCACTTTTTCAAGAATCTTTACAGGAAAGCGGTAACATTTTTTTAATGCCCTTTTAAGATATGCCGGTATTCTGTCTAAGGAGCTTATAGAATACACCAAAGCAATAGTTCATAACCTTATATCAAGGTTGTTTATCGAAAACTGGGGACAAAAAACCTTTATTGAACATTTTGAACGACAAATTTTGTGGATGAAAAACGGGCTAAAGAGCAGAGGGCAAACCCGCTTTACTCTTTATTAAATAGAAGACCCGTAACCCGACGTACCGGACTCAGTTCATATAATTTTGCACATTAGAGTTAATAAAATTTCGACATTTTTTTAAAATAAAATCTTGACAAAACGGGAGGAGGTGGTAGAATAATATTATAGGATTAAT
>CALINC010000104.1 GCA_938045195.1 uncultured Treponema sp. | reverse complement strand
TCGCCATATCCGGAAGCTGATGCGCTAAAAAAGAATGGGTTTCAGAAGCTCCGGAGACAATGACATTTCTTATCCTTCCGCTTTCTTTGTCGTCAAAATATCCGAGCGGCTTATGTATCAACTTTTTTACCGAAGTCTTAATGATAGTGTCTTCCACTTCAAATGCGAAAATATGGGATAAAACAAGACCGATAAGATATATACATAAACCCAACCCCGCGAATGCCGCTGCGTAAATTGAATTTTCCCTTACATAAGAAAAATCTACCGTTTCATTTAAAATTAAAGTATTTACAATCCTATGAATAAAAACCATAGGCATCAAAACCATAATACCTGAAACAGCAGACATAACCATGGCGATATAAAGCAAGACGCTTTTTTTACCGGCATACGGCATAAGTCTTTTTAGTATCGATTGTTTTTTATTCTTCAATGAATAACTCCTCCTTTTCTTTAGCTTAAAAAAACCGCAAAAATATCCTATTTAGACTAATTATAGAAACCATGTTTTAAGTTTCTGTTAAATAGTAGGAATTTTTTGCTTGTTTTTATCTGGCATTTATTATATAAATAGTAAAAAGTTCAATCAATTAGCTATGGCTAACTATGTCTATTCAGGATAATGTCTATTCGGGATAAAAATATAAAACGGAGGTAGGTATGAGCGATTTTTACACCTTTGTTAAAAGCTTTTTTTCTACAAATGAATGCACTGAGAATACAAAATACTCTTCTGTAGGACATACATTCTATTTTAATACGGATGATGCGGAAGGCATATATTGGTTTTATGAAGGTAAAAATTTTATAATTGAGATTCATGATGTTTTCATAAAACAAGAGATTATCCACACAAGTTTTTCCGGTTTGGAGAATTTCTATTCCTTTTATTCATCTTATTTAGTTACGGCAAACGGAGAATGTTTTAATCCTTATCAAAATCTTTCTTCAAATTCACTCTATGTTGTAAATACAAAAAATTCTAAAAACTATCGGTTTATATTACACAAAAATTCTCCCTATTTAGGAATAGGCATAAATTTCAACCAATCCATGATAGACGAATGCCTCGCCTCTTACAAAGACAAAGTTTGTAACTATGAAAATTTATTTTTTGATACCAGCACTATTATAAACAAGCCTTTAGAAAGAATTGCAAAAGATATACTAAATTGTAAGATGGTGTCTCCTGCTGCTGAAATCTTTTTTGAGTCAAAGGCAAAAGAATGGTTGAGTATAACGATAGACGCATTTTTACATAAGTACAATAATCCGATATTCATCGCCGATGATAAAGCTTTGGAAATTGTCGCTAATTATATAGACGATCATTATGCAACTGCAATTCCGCAAAAAACTTTAGAAAAAATAGCCGCTATGAGCGGTACCAAGCTCAAAAAATTATTTAGACAAAAATATCAATGCACAATTACCGAATACACTCAAAGACGGCGAATGAATATGGCAGAAATTCTTCTATTAAACTCCTCTCTTAAAATTCAGGATATAGCTGAAGCTGTCGGTTATTCTTCTCATAGTAAATTCAGCACTTGCTTCAAAAAATATAAAGGAATGTATCCTAAAGATATAAAAAAACATAGCGTTAAGAATGCTTCTGTTTCCGATTGTGCCGGTTCGAAAAAAATATAATTTAACATTATTTTTTAGAAAAGGGCATACGTATCAGATGTGTATGCCCGGAACGGCGTCCCCTTGATCTTTCTCAATCAGATTATGTCCGGATAATTATCGGTCTCCTTCCATAAAAAAATGGGATTATCATAAGCTAATGAAAAGAGCTCCTGCTATAAATATTGTGCAAAATAATTATAAAGTGCACGTATATTCGACAATTGGCCATGCTCCAAACTTTCATAATAATCAAGGTGCTGTTGTACGGCTTGTAAAGCAAGCTGCAACCCTTGTACGCCGAGATCATTATATATATTTTGCAAATAGGTTCTTGTCGCGTTTTCATTCATCGTTCGTTTATAACCTGTTCCGTTCCTAAGACATTTGTAATTGTCTATATAATCCGATGCGGAACCTTTATTCATTCCGGTATTTTTAGCAAGGGAATCTATTCCTGTTTGTTTCAATATAGTATTGTTAAAAACATTAACTGCAATTTTATAAGATTCGTCTATCATATTTTGGGTAATTCTATTATTTGTTATAGCATTATTCGGTATATTATTATTTGGCATATCATCCTTTCCTTTTTCGGCTTCTTCTGAGCCGATCTACTAAAGTAACTCCTTCCGGTATGGAACGGAGCGGGACTTTTATAATGCGATAAGCATTTCTAAGTGCCTTTTACCCCCGCCGCATCCGATACACTCGTAAAAGATACGGCGGGGAAAATGTATCCGCAATGGGCTACAGTAATTTGTAATGTGTAATCAATGGGTAATTTGTAATGGTTAATGTGTAATTAAATTACCCATTGCCAATTGCTTCCACTTCTTCTTTGGAAAGGCCGGTGGCTGCGGCAATGTTTTCTACAGATAAACCGAATTGCACAAGATTTTTTGCCGTTTCAAGCGCTTTTTGGCGGGAGCCTCGGGCCTCACCTTCAGCAAGACCAAGCAATTTTCCGCGCTCAAGGCCTTTCCGCTCAGACTCGCTTATCATTGATAACCGATCGCTTTCATATTCCCACGCAGCCTCATATCGCTTCCGCTCTTGTTCATCCAGATAAAAGATATCCATCACTTTGT